>NZ_JAFAND010000129.1 GCF_019232825.1 Paludibacterium sp.
TGAAGCGCGCGCCAACGAGGCCAAGCGCAACGCCGAGGACGCGCTGAAAAAAGCCAGCGACGATCAGGACACCGCGCGCGCACACGCCGCGCTGGCGACCGCGATTGCCGAGCTCAAGGCGCTGGACTACCTCCGCAAGCGCCGTCACTGAGCCCCGCTGGGGACGCCGTACACGAAGGGCTGCCGATTGGCAGCCCTTTTTATTTGCATGTTGTCAGACCCTCCCGTTAGCACCCCGTATGCAAAGTGCTTGAAGTTGAAACATTGCTCATGAAGAATACGTTCTACTACTACATGTTATGTGCAACTTGGCCATGAGCCTGTTCGTTTCCACTTTGGGGGTTCCCGCGGTCTTTCTTCGCCAGCCTGACGGCACGCTGGCGCCGCATCGGCTGCGCTATCGCAAGTCGTACGCGCTGCTCGGCTTCCTGCTGGTCGAGCGCGGTTACTGGCACACGCGCGAGCGCCTGGCGGACATGCTTTGGCCCGAACTGTCGTCCGAGGCGGCGCGCAGCAATCTGCGCCAGGTGCTCAAGGATCTGTCCGGGATGTTGCAGCGAGCTGGGGTAGACGCGGCGCTGGTGGTGGACCGCTGGCAAGTGGCGCTCTATCCGCAGGCCGGGTTCGAGGCCGATGTGCTGTGGTTCGATCCGCCCCATCTGCGCGCGTTGCGCGCCGCGAGCGACGCGGCGGCCTTGGCGGCGCTGTTGCCGGATGCGCCGGTATGGATGCCGCGGCTGGAGGGGGAGTTTCTGCATGGCGGCGATGCCGGCGGCGAGGGCGACTTCGCCGAATGGGCCGACCTGCAGCGCCCCGTGCTGCAACGGATGCGCGAGACCTTTCTGCGCGAGTTGTTCGAAGCCTGCCTGCGCTGCCGCGATGCCGAGCTGGCGCAGGCGACGTTGGCGGCCTGGGCCCGCTGCGAGCCGTTGCGGGACGAGCCGGTACGACTGATGATGGCGCGGCTGGCCGACCAGGGACAGTACCAGCCGGCGCTGCAGCAATATCAGGCGTTGGCGCAACGGCTGCAAACCGCGCTGGACGAAGCGCCGGAGGCCGATACCGAGGCGTTGCGCCAGGAGATTGCGCGCCGGGCCAGCGCGGGCGCTGCGCCGTCGGCCGGCGCGACCGTGGAGCGGCGTCATGTGGCGCTCTTGTACGTGGCGCCGGATAGCCACGCCGCCATCGAGCGCTTCCAGGCTTGGGAGGACGCGGTGTCGGCGGCGGCGCAGCGATTCGCCGCCGTGCGGTTTTCCGGTACCGGCATGGGATGCTGGCTGGCCTTCGGCTTGTCCGCGGGCGATGGCCAGCCACTGCGGCAAGCACTGCAGTGCGCGCTGGTTTTGCGGGCGCAATGCCCGCTGCTGATGCCGCGCGCCGGCGTCAGCGCGGGCCGCATCATGGTGGTGCCCGCGGGCGAGGGTACGCGGCTATTGGGCGAGACGCCCGAATTGGCCATGCGGCTGGCGCTCGGCGCCGAGCCGGGCGATATCCTCTACGCTGGCGCGGAACCTGATTTTGGCACGTTAGACGATGCATGGCGGATCGTGGCGCGGGACAGTGTGCCCGGCGTGGGTGGCGGGCTGCGCTGCTGGCGCTTGATGACCGATGACGCTGCCGTCGAGCCGGCCGCCGCGGCGCGCCTCCTCGGCCGTGAAGCGGAGCTCGGCCAATTGCGCGAGGCGCTCGCGCATGCGGCGGGCCGTTGCCGGATGGCGTCGGTTGTCCTGATGGGCGAGGCGGGCATCGGCAAGTCGACGCTGTTGCGCGCGCTGGCGGAACTGAGTGCGCGCGAGGGGGCGGCGGACGTGTATTGGGTGCGGCACCGTCCGGAAACGCGCCACCTGCCGTTGGCAGGCCTGGCGGCGACCTGGGCGGACACGGTGGGCGTGCGTCCGGCCATGCCTTGGGACGAAGCGCTGCGCCGCGTGCGCGCCTGGCTCAGCGCGCACGCGCCGGACATGGACAGCGCCGCCGTGCCGCTGGCCGGCTGGCTCGGCATCTGCCCCGCGGGTCAGCCGCCGCCCAGCCTGGATAAGGCGGTGCTGTTTCCCATTTTGTACGACATGCTGCGCAGCTTGGCGCGGCAGCGGCCATTGCTGCTGCTCTACGAAGATATGCATTGGGCCGATCAAACCACGCTGGAGTGGCTGCGCCACGTGGTCGCGGTTGAAGCCGACTTGCCGGTGCTGCTGGTGATGAGCGCCCGCGGCGACTGCGGCGCGCCCGGAGCGCCGTTGCCGCTGGCGCCGCTCGACGATGCGGCGCGTTTGGCGCTGATCGATCGTCTGGATCTGGCGGCGCGATTGACGCCGGCGCGGCGGCAGGAGCTGGCGCGCGCCAGCGGCGGCCTGCCGTTCGGCATTGAATACCTGGTGCGCGATTGGCTCGACGATCCGGTCGAGGACTCTACGGTGCGTGCCGCCATTCAGCATCAGTTCGATCAATTGGGCGACGGCAAGACGGTGCTCATGGCTGCGGCGGTGCTGGGGCAGACGTTCGATCCCGCCTTGTTGGACAGCCTGGTGCCGGAGGCGCCGGTGGCGCAAGCGCTGCGCCAGGCGCGCGCGTTGGCGATCGTGGTGACGCAGGACGGTGGCGAACGCCTCGCCTTCCGCCATGCGCTGTTGCGCGAGTGCGCGCTCGACATGATTCCACCGCCGCAATGGCGCGCCTGGCATCAGCGCATTGCCGAGTCGCTGACGGCAGCCGGCGGCGAGGAACCGGCGGTGATCGCGGCACACTTTGAAGCTGCACAGCTTTGGCCGCAGGCGGTCGACGCCTGGCGCCGCGCGGCCGAGCAGCGGCTGCAGGCCGAGTTCGCCGCCGACGCCGAAGCTTGCGTGCGCCAGGCGATGCAGATCGTCACCCGTTTTCCCTGGCTGTTCTCCGCCGCGCAGCAGCATGTGTTGCAGCTGATGCAGGCGGCCACGCTGCAACTCGGCCAGGGGCTGGGCGACGCCGATTCCAACCGGCTATTCGCCGCCATCGCCTCGCTCGACCCCGCCGAGACCGGTAGCGAGCAACACTTCCGCGCATTGGCCGGTTACTACATGGGCAGCAGTTCGCAAGGTGAGCAGCGCGGCATGACCACCGCCTGGCATCTGGAGTCGGTCGCCAGCGACCCGGCGCAGCGCGCGGTGGCCTGTTTTGCCGTCGGCAACAGCCTGTTCTGGCGCGGCCAGTTCCACAAAAGCGGCCACTATTTGCGCGAGGCGGTCGCGTTGGCCGATGTCTTGTCGCCGCCGGAGCGCGTGCGTTATCTGAACGATGACCCGGTGTTGATGTGCCAAGCGCTCGATGTTTGGAACGGCTGGTTCCTGACCGGCGAGGGCGGCGTGGCGTCCGAGGCGGTGACGCGCGCGCTTGCCGCCTCGCCACGCGTGCATACCGCCTGTTTCGCCATGACGGTGTTGAGCGCGGCCGCCTTTTGCCTCGGCGATACCGGGGCGGTGACGCGCTATTCCGACGCCGCGGGCGAAGCGGCCGTGCGCCACGGTTTTGTCTTGTGGCAGCCATTCAACAGCCTGTTGCTTGCCTGGGCACGGGCCAAGCAAAGCGGGCAGGCGGCGCTCGAACCGCTGCTGGCCGAGGTGGGGCGGGTCGAGCAGGCCTATCGCTCCGGCGAGACCACGGCGTTGTGGTTCGCCGCCAGCGCGCTCGAGGCGGCGGGGCGGTATGCCGACATGGCGGCGATCATTCCCCGGGCAATGCAATCGGCGCAGCAAGGCGAGGATTTCTTCTGCCTGCCGGATTTGTGGCGGCAGCAAGGGGCCATCCACGCCGCGCGCGGCGAGCGTGGCGCGGCGCGGGATTATTTCGACAAGGGTCTGGCGTTGGCGGACTGTCAGGGCAACGTCGGTCTGGCGCGACGATTGCAGCAGGCGCTGGCGGCCCTGTCCCGCCCCGAGGGCGTGCCTAACTGACCGAGATCTAAAAGGAAACGCGCGAATCGTGTATAGTAGGCTGTCCCAAAAAGGGCGGCCTTTTCCTATTTTTGACTCTGAACACTCCTATGCAACGTCCAAGCATCGTCATCCTCGCTGCCGGTAAAGGCAAGCGCATGTATTCGTCCATGCCCAAAGTGCTGCACCCGATCGCGGGCGAGCCGATGTTGGCGCACGTCATCCGTGCCGCGCGCGCGCTCGACCCGGCGCGTCTGGTGGTGGTGTACGGCCACGGCGGCGAGCAGGTGCGCGCCCGCATCCAGGACGCGGACATTCAATGGGTCGAGCAGAGCGAGCAGCTCGGCACCGGCCACGCGCTGAAGATGGCGCTGCCGGCGCTGCCGCAGGACGGCACCACGCTGGTGCTGTACGGCGATGTGCCGCTGACCCGGCCGGAAACCCTGAAAGCGCTGTTGAAGGCCGCCGGCGCCGGCATGGCGGTGCTGACCGACATCGTCGAGAATCCGGCGGGCTACGGCCGCATCGTGCGCGATGCCGCCGGCCACGCCGTCGCCATCGTCGAGGAAAAGGATTGCAACGACGAGCAACGGCAGATCAGGGAAATCAACACCGGCATCCTGGCGTTGCCCAATGCCCAACTGGCCGGCTGGCTTGGCGCGCTGAAGAATGGCAATGCCCAGGGCGAATATTATCTAACCGACGTGCTGGCCATGGCGCACCACGCCGGCGTGCGCGTCGGCAGCGCCGTGGTGCCGCACTCCTACGAGGCGGCCGGCGTCAACAACAAGGTGCAGCTGGCCGAACTCGAGCGCATCTATCAACACAATCGCGCGCTGGCGCTGATGCAGGCCGGTGTGACCGTGCTCGATCCGGCGCGTCTGGACGTGCGCGGCGAGCTTTTGTGCGGCCGCGACGTCACGCTGGACATCAACGGCGTGTTCGAAGGCCGGGTGGAATTGGGCGACAACGTTACCGTCGGCGCCAACTGCGTGCTGAAAAACGTCAAGGTTGCCGCCGGCACCCAGATCGCGCCGTTTAGCGTGCTGGAAGACGCGATCGTCGGCGAAGCCTGCAAGATTGGCCCGTACGCGCGCCTGCGCCCCGGCGCCGAACTGGCCGCGCATGTGCACATCGGCAACTTCGTCGAGGTGAAGAAGAGCGTCATCGGCGAGGGCAGCAAGGTCAATCACCTGACCTACGTCGGCGACGCCAGCGTGGGCAGCAAGGTCAATGTCGGCGCCGGCTGCGTGACCGTCAACTACAACGGTGTCGACAAGTTCCGCACCGTGATCGAGGACAACGTCTTCGTCGGTTCCGGCACGCTGATGGTGGCGCCGGTGACGCTGGAGGCCGGCTCGACCGTCGGCGCCGGCTCCGTGGTCACCAAGAATGCCCCGGCGGGCGAGTTGACGCTGGCCCGCGCGCGCCAAGTGACGATTCCGGGTTGGAAACGTCCGCAAAAGAAATCCTAAGCATCGAGATCATCCAAGGAAATAGAGCATGTGTGGAATCGTAGGAGCCATCGCCGACCATAACGTCGTACCGCGCCTGGTCGATGGCCTGAAGCGCCTTGAATACCGAGGTTATGATTCGGCCGGCATCGCCGTGCAGACCGGTGACGCCATCGAGCGCGTGCGCCGCGTCGGCCGCGTGGCCGAAATGGAAAATGCCGCGGCCGAACAAGGACTGCAGGGTTTCCTCGGCATCGGCCATACCCGCTGGGCCACCCACGGCGGCGTCACCGAACCCAATGCGCACCCGCACATCTCGCATGGCGAGGTCGCCGTCGTTCACAACGGCATCATCGAAAACCACGAAACCCAGCGCGAGCGTCTGAAATCGCTGGGTTACCACTTCGAGTCGCAAACCGACACCGAAGTCATCGCTCACCTGGTGCACCATTACCTGCAGCAGACCGGCGATCTGTTCGAGGCCGTCAGCCGCGCCGCGCGCGAGCTGGTCGGCGCTTACGCCATCGGCGTGATCTCGCTGCGCAGCCCGGATGAGCTGGTGTGCGCGCGCATGGGCTGCCCGTTGTTGATCGGCTTGGGCGAAGGACAGAATTACATTGCCTCCGACGTCTCCGCCATCGTCGCCGCCACCCGCCGCGTGATCTTCCTGGAAGACGGCGACCTGGCGCATCTGACGCGCGACAGCGTCAAAATCGTCGATGCCGCCGGCCAACCGGCCGACCGCAAGATCCACGTCTCCGACGTGTCGCTGTCGTCGCTGGAGCTGGGGCCGTACAACCACTTCATGCAGAAGGAAATCCACGAACAGCCCAAGGCGCTCTCCGACACCATCGAGGCAGTGCTCGACGCCGGCTTCGCGCCGTCCTTGTTCGGCGCCAACGCCGAGGCGGCGCTGAAGGAACTCGAAGGCATCAAGATCCTGGCCTGCGGCACCAGCTATTACGCCGCCCTGACCGCCAAGTACTGGATCGAAAGCATTGCCGGCGTGCTGTGCGACGTGGAAATCGCCAGCGAGTACCGTTACCGCCAAGCCTGGGTGCACCCTAAGCATCTGGTGGTGACCATCTCGCAATCGGGCGAAACGCTCGACACCATGGAAGCGCTCAAATACGCCAAGAGCTTGGGCCACACCACCGCGCTGTCGATCTGCAACGTGGCCGAGAGCGCCATCCCGCGCGCGTCCGAACTGGTGTTCTACACCCGCGCCGGCGCCGAAATCGGCGTGGCCTCGACCAAGGCCTTCACCACCCAGCTGGTGGCGCTGTTCACCCTGGCGGTGACGCTGGGCAAGCTGCGCGGCCGTGTCGACGCCGCTACCGAAACCGAATACCTGGAGGCGCTGCGCCACCTGCCGGGCAGCGTGCAGCACGCGCTCAACCTGGAGCCGCAGATCAAGGCCTGGGCCGAACGCTTCGCGCCCAAGAACGACGCCTTGTTCCTCGGCCGCGGTCTGCACTACCCGATCGCGCTGGAAGGCGCGCTCAAGCTGAAGGAAATTTCCTATATCCATGCCGAGGCCTACCCCGCCGGCGAGCTGAAGCATGGTCCGCTGGCGCTGGTCGACCACGACATGCCGGTGGTGGTGATCGCCCCCAACGACACGCTGCTGGAAAAGGTGAAGTCGAACATGCAGGAAGTGCGCGCCCGCGGCGGCGAGCTGTTCGTGTTCGCCGACCTCGACAGCCATTTCAGCGAGTCCGAGGGCGTGCACGTGATCCGCACCCCGCGCCACGTCGGCGTGCTCTCGCCGGTGGTGCACGCCATCCCGGTGCAGCTGTTGGCCTACCACGTGGCGCTGGCGCGCGGCACCGACGTCGACAAGCCGCGTAATCTGGCCAAGAGCGTGACGGTGGAATAAGCGGTTTCGGTTGGTCGAAAAATGTGTTTACGGACAATAAAGTTGCGTCATAGACAATAAAGTTCAGTCACAGACAATAAAGTTAGATCGCAGCCCGGCAGGGGGACTTGCCGGGCTGTTCGATTAAAAACAGGCTGAATTGCCCACCAGTCTGAACACGTAATGGTCGGTGTGTCGCTCGGCACAGGATTGTACTCAATCGTATTACCAAAGGTCATGCCAGACATCAGTTCAAATAAATGCATAGGTCGAGGAAGATTGGCTGGCACCGCTTTCGCAGTAGATGCAAGCTGCAGAGTCGCCTTTTGACCCATATGTTGAAGTAACGAAGTGCTTGCTCCGGTGTCATGGCAGAGGACACGAATCACGACAGCAATGCGTATAGCTTCCTCGACATGGCCTGCGTCATATGCGGCGACAGAATTCCTAAGAAAAACAAGATGCCGTCTTAATTGTTGAACCAGATCTGGTAAGGGATGCTCATTGTTGAAATCCTACATGCGGAATGAGTATGTTTTAGGTGCGTTGCCAATGCCTAATTTATTTGATCGCATAAATATCAGGGTTGCCTTCATTATTCTGGATGAATTTTATGCAATCACATAAATTTTGATGATCTTACCACTTAATTGAACCTAATTTATGCGATCGAATAAAATACATTGACTCTTGGGCTCGCCATGATAGAAAATGATGCGATCGCATAAAATGTGCATGCTTAGAGCCAATGGCCACAAGAGGGAGCATGGAACGCAATATGTCCAGACCGATCGCCCGCCTTCAAAAGCGCGTCTCCTGCAGCAACGCCGTTACGCTCGGTCAAGCGGTTGCCAACAGCCGCCGTAAGCAAGGCTTGACGCAAGGCGAGTTGGCCGAGTTCGCCGGAGTTGGGATCACGTTCGTGAATCAGCTCGAAAAGGGCAAAGGAACCGTGCGTCTCGAGTTGGTTCTCAAGGTCCTGCAGACGCTGAATGTTCAACTCGAACTGATTTTGCCGGAGTTCCAAGATGACTGAAGCGCACCGCCTCAATGTGTTCTGGAACGAAACCCGCATTGCTAGTCTGGCAGAACAGGGGTCGATCTGGCGCTTGCAGTATGATCGTGCATGGCTCGACGACCCGCGGTGCTTTGCCATTTCTCCAGCGCTGCCTTTGCAAGTAGATGCGCACGTGGATGGCGCGAGCGTGCGACACGTCCAATGGTTTTTTGACAACCTGTTGCCGGAGGAGGCCGCGCGGGGCTTGATCGCAAGAGATGCGCACCTTTCACAAGAGGACGCGTTCGGTCTGCTCGCGTACTATGGTGCGGAGTCGGCAGGTTCACTCACTTTGCTGCCAGTCGACCAAGTCCCTCAGCCGGGCGGGGTGCTTGCACCGCTCGATGATGCGACGCTGGCGAGTTGGATCCGAGCATTGCCCAGCGTTTCACTGGCAAGCCGGACAGAAAAGCGGATGTCTCTGGCCGGCGCGCAACACAAGATGTCGGTTAATTTGGTGGGTGAGCGCCTGTTTCAGCCCACTGCCGCACTACCGTCCACGCACATCTTAAAACCGGAGCATTCCAGACCGGATGATTACCCGCATACTGTCATCAACGAGTGGTTTGTGATGACACTGGCCGGCTTCTCGGGCCTGAAAATTCCGTCGGTGTCGCTGCGCTTTGTGCCGGAACCTGTGTACGTGATCAAGCGTTTCGATCGCTTCGAAATGGGCTCTGAATGCCTCCGGCTGCATGCCTTGGATGGCTGTCAATTGCTCGGCTTGGATCGAATTGCCAAATATCGTCAATGTACCCCCGAACAACTTCATGCGATCTCGCAAAGATGCCTGACGCCCATTCCGGCACGGCAGGAGATCTTCCGGTGGTTGCTGTTCAATCTGATGGTGGCAAACGACGATGCCCATCTGAAGAATGTGTCGGTGCTTGCAGAGGGGGATAAGTACCAACTGGCACCTTTCTACGATTTGCTGAGCACTGCGATCTATGCTGATGAGGGGATGCAATGGTTCGACCGAATGCTTCCCACCCCTTGGGCCGAGAATCGCACCTATGCGGACCTGCGCTCACGTGAGGATTTGTTCTCGCTGGGCACCGCATTGGGGCTGCCGCCAAAGTTCGTGGAGCGGACAGTCGGGGACTTCCTTGCCAAGTTCGAACGAGCAGTGTATGCCGCCTGGCAAGCGATGATGCACCGCTTTGATAGCGAAGATGTTCCGGCGCTGTATAAAGAAGGTTCTAAGCGGATGGTCCGCAATATCTTGTTTGCGCCAATTCGCGAAATGTCGCTCAAATGTGGCCTCTCCATCGATATCAACGCAGTGATTGCGCCGACACAATCGGGCAAATAGATGGCAGTGTGAGCGGAAGGTGAAAAAGCAGTGTGGTATCAAAAAGCGAGGCCCGGGTAGGCCTCGCCGTTTATGTGGTCGAAAAACCGCCTAGCTATTCTCCGCCATAAAGCGCTCGAACGCCTCGCGCTCCTCATCGCGCAAGGTCAACACCTTGCAACCGTCCCGCGTGATCAGAATCGTGTGCTCGAATTGCGCCGACAAGCGCCGGTCCTTGGTGGATACGGTCCAGCCGTCCGGATGCAGCTTAATCTCGCGCCGGCCTTGATTGATCATCGGCTCGATCGTAAAGGTCATCCCTTCGACCAGCGTAATGCCCTGGCCG
>NZ_JAFAND010000127.1 GCF_019232825.1 Paludibacterium sp.
GGGCGTTTCGCGCCCGGAGCCTCGCCTGATGCGCCGCCTGATCCTGTGCGCCGACGACTTTGCCCAATCCCCCGGCATCAGCCGCGGCATCCTGGCACTGATCGATGCCGGCAGGCTGTCCGCCACCAGCGTGTTCGCGCCCTCGCCCTGCTGGCCGGAATTCGCGACCGAGCTGGCGACACGGCCGGTCGACGCCGGTCTGCACGTCAACCTGACCGAGGCGCTCGGTATGCCGACGCGCGGCCTGGGCTACTGGTTGCTTGCGAGCCAGCTGCGGCTGCTGTCCCGCGCGCGCCTGCGCGACTGTATTCTCAACCAGATCGACGCTTTCACCGAACAGCTTGGCCGCCTGCCGGACTATCTGGATGGTCACCAGCACGTGCACGCGCTGCCGGTAGTGCGCCAGGCGCTGACCGACGCCATCGCGCGACGCTGGCCCGAGAGCCACCGCCCGTACGTCCGCCGGCCGGACCGGCTGGCGAGCCTTGGCGATAGCGGTTTCAAGGGCAAGGTGCTGCGAACCTGCGTGGCCGGCTTCAGCGCCCATTTACGGCGGCAGCATCTCGACGGCCCGGACTGGTTCGCGGGGCTTTACTCGCTCACGCCCGGCGCCGATTTCGCCGCGCTCATGCGCCACTGGCTCGACATGGCGCCGGATGGCGCGCTGATCATGTGCCACCCCGGGCTTGCGGATCCCCTGCCCGACCCCATCGCCGTCACGCGACCGTTGGAATACGCCTACCTGATGAGCGAGCGCTTCGCCGCCGACCGCGCCGCGTGCGACGTGCGGCTCGCGCGCTACCGCGACTGACCGCCATTTTCGTCTGACACGGATTCGGGGGACGGCCCGGCGGCGGACAACCATTGTTCCAGCAACGGCTTTTCGTCCGGTTCGGGTACCGCGCGCGGCGGCAGTTTGAACAAAAACGGCGCCGGTGCTTCGATGGCGCCGGACAGATGCCGGTCCCGCGCCAACTGCGCGCAGCGTATCGCATCGATCGCCACCCCGGCGGAATTCGGGCT
This sequence comes from Paludibacterium sp., assembly GCF_019232825.1. GTDB lineage: Bacteria > Pseudomonadota > Gammaproteobacteria > Burkholderiales > Chromobacteriaceae > Paludibacterium. The sequence continues at coordinate 1,024 of NZ_JAFAND010000127.1, forward strand.
GTCCTCCACGTCCAGCCGTACTTCGATGGAAAATGCCATATCCAGGCAGGCATTGCCCTCCAGGCGGATATACGCCACTTTGCGGTCCTTGAGCAGCGGCAGGTAATCGGAGGGGCCGACGCTGATTTCCACCTGGGGCCCGAGCAGATCGGCAATGGCGTGGGACTTGGTGAACTTCTTCGAGGCGGCGCGACCGCGCTCGGCCATATTGTAAAAATCGGCATTGCCACCGACATTCAATTGATAGGTCGAGCGCACGCGCGCACCACGGTCGAGCAATGCCTGGCAGATTCGGCGATGCAACATCGTCGCGCCGATCTGGCTTTTGATGTCGTCGCCCAGCACCGGCACACCCGCCAACCGAAAACGCTCCGCCCAGGCCGAGTGGGTTGCCACGCGCTCGGGATTGCAATTGACGAACGCGCAACCGGCCAGCAAACTCGCCTCCGCATACAGATCGGTATCCTGGCGCGCACCTACCGGCAGATAGTTGACGACCACGTCGACGTGCCGCCCGCGCAGCAGCTCGACGATGCTGTCGACCGAGGTTTGCAGGCAGGCCGGATCGACTTCGATCTCCTGGCTCAAATTACTGCCGAGGCCATCCTGAAAGGCCCCCGGCGCCACGGTCACCCCCAACACCGGCACCGCCACATAGCGGGTGGTGCAGTTGGGGGCAGCGCCGATCGCCTCGGCCAAGTCCCGGCCGACCTTCTCGCGGTTAACGTCGAATGCCGCCACCACCTTGACCTGCCCGACGCCGTAGCCGCCGAGCGTCTGGTGCATGACGCCGACAAAGCCGTAATCGAACTGCTTGGATGCGTGGATGAGCTGAATCAGACTGGCGGCGCAATTGCCCACACCGACGATGGCCACATGGATGTTCTTCATTCATGACTCCTGATGGAAAGGGGAGAAATGAACCAACGGGCAGCAGGCTTGACGTTTTGGATTTTGAAATTTTGCACCGCCCATCGTAACGACGGCGTGACAAGACGGAAAGTTGGCGCGGCACGCTCACCAAGCGTCAGGCCGCCAGGCGGGTGCGTCAATCAGCGCACGGAAATCCGCGCGCAAGAATAGCGTCCCCTCTTGCGGCACACATTGAAAGGCGAAAGGCTCGTCCTCCAGCTGGAAACGAAGCTGCCAAGCATGCAGATAGCCCCGGTCCGCCGGCTCGCCGCCGGCGGGATGGTAGCGCTCATCGCCGATGATCGGCGCCCCCAGGCTCTTGAGCGCCACACGCAGCTGATGCGTGCGACCGGTCAACGGCTTGAGGAAAAACACCCGCAGCCCTGGCGCGAGCGACACGCTATGAAAATGGGTGACGGCAGGATTGTCCCGTGATGCCAGCAAGCGCCAGGAACCGCCTCGCCCCTTCTCCATATCCCCGCGCACCCAGCCCTGCTTCTTGGCCGGCTTGCGATCCGACAACGCCAGATAACGCTTGTCGATGCGCCGCTCGGCAAGCGCGGTGGACAGTTGCCGCGCCATATCGGGCGAACGCGCGAGCAACATGAGCCCCGACGTCATCCGGTCGAGCCGGTGCACCGGCCACATATCGCCAAGCTCAGCCCGCGCCAGCTCGATCAAACCCGGTTCCTCGTCTTGGCGATGAAAGCTGACACCGGGGCATTTGTCGATCACAAAAAATCGCGGATCTTGGTGTACCAGGCGGAACGCGCGCTCACTCCCCGGCATAGCGAAGCCCCAGCGTCGCGCGCGCCGCGTCCAGGATGGCGATCATGCGGCGCGAGTGGTCATGGCTGACCAGCGGGCTTTCCAGCGCGCCCTGGCGCAGCAGCTGGCAGAAGTGGGCGGTCTCGTAATTGAGGCCGCCGCCCTCGGCCGGTTCGTTGAGCTCGATGACACGGCCGTCGTTGTATTGGATGGTCGCATGCGCCGGATTCCACCACTTGTCGTGCAGGGTCACGTGGCCCAGCGTTCCGGCAAGCATCGCATCGCCCTTGCCGCTGACGTCCAAGCCGCTAAAGAGCTGGGCCATACCCTGATCGAAGCGCACGTTCAGGCTGGCGAACAGATCGACGCCGCCATCGCTCATCCGTCCCAAGGTTTGCACCTCGCGCGCCTCGCCCAGCCAGTCGACCGCCAGGAACGCGCCATAGATGCCGATATCGAGCAGGCTGCCGCCGGCCTGGTCGTGTTGAAACAACGTGCTGTCGGCCGGGGCGGTCGAGGTGGAAAAACCCGCGCGCACGAGCCGAACCGGGCCGATCGGCGCCTGCGCCAGATGCTGGCGCAAGCGCTGGTAGAGTGGAAAAAACGGCGGTTTCATCGCTTCCATGAATAGCCGTCGATGGCGGCGCGCCTCTGCCAGCACGCCCTCCAGCTGCGCTGCGTTCAATGCCGCCGGTTTCTCGCACAGCACCGCCTTGCCGGCCGCGAGTGCGGCGCGGGCGTAATGTGCGTGGCTGTCGTGCAAGGTCGCGATGTACACGGCGTCGATGTCGCTGGCCAACAGCGCCTCGAGCGAATCGCAGGGACTGGCGTCGCCGGCGAGCGCCAGCGCGGCGGCAGCCTCCGGACGGCGCGCCCAAACATGCCGTAGACGCGCTTCGGGCACATGACGCAGCGAATCAACGAAGCGTTGGGCAATGCGCCCGGCGCCGATGATACCAAAGCGCACCGGGGCAGAAGGTTGTTGCGGCATGAAGGGCTTCCATGGAAGAAAGGCGCCCATTGTGCCCGCGTTTTTCAGCCGGAATCAATCCACGTCCAGATCGCGCATGCGCGCCTCGGCCTCCATGCGCATCTTGCGGCGGATCTCGGCTTGGCGGAAGCGCTTTTTCTGCGCGTCGGTATCGAGCGAGAGCGCCGGCACCTTGACCGGCTTGCCATCCTCCAGCGCCACCATGGTGAAGTAACAGCTATTGGTATGGCGCACAGAGCGCTGCTGAATATTCTCGGCCACCACCTTGATACCGACCTCCATAGAGGTACGGCCGACATGATTGACGCTGGCGAGAAACGTCACCAGTTCGCCGACATGGATCGCTTGCTTGAACAGCACTTGGTCGACCGACAATGTCACCACGTAACGGCCGGCGTAGCGGCTGGCGCAGGCATAGGCGACCTGATCGAGCAACTTAAGCAATACCCCGCCATGCACATTGCCGGAGAAATTCGCCATATCCGGCGTCATCAGCACCGACATCACCAACTCGCGCTCTACCATGCCGCGTTCCTTATTCGTTTGAATTGACGGGAGTAACTGCTAAGATCATAACAGCATAAAGGCTTGTTTCCATGTCGATTTCCTCGATCAGCGCCAGCAACTACACCAGCAGCAGCAGCCCCTTCCCGGGCAGCAGCCAAACGCTGACGCCCGCGCAGCAACAAGAAGTCGCCCAACTCCAGGCGACCGACCGCGACGTGCGCGCGCACGAACAAGCCCACCTTAACGCCGCCGGCGGACTTGCCACCAGCGGCGCCAACTTCACCTATGAAACCGGACCGGACGGTAAGCGCTACGCCATCGGCGGCGAAGTGTCGATCGACACCTCGCCGGGCCGCACGCCGCAAGAAACGCTGGACCGCGCGCGCCGGGTGGTGAAGGCCGCGCTGGCGCCGGCCGATCCGTCGGCGCAGGATCTGCGTGTGGCTGCCGAAGCCGAGCAGCAGATCAATCAGGCCGAGGCGCAACTGCGCGCACAACAGACCCAGCAACAAAAAACCGGCGGCGCGAACGCCGCCGGCCCTTCCGCTTATACCGCCAGCGGCGCCGGGGTAACCAGCAATACCCAGAACGGTGGTCTGGTCAACACCTACGCCTGAGCCGGTTGATGCCGCGTCAGCCGAAGTCCATTTCCCACCACGATCAGACTGGCGCCGACATCGGCGAACACCGCCATCCATAACGTGGCGACGCCGGAGAGCGCCAAGGCAAAGAACACCAGCTTGATCGCCAACGCCAAACCCAGGTTGAAACGCAGCACACGCATCGTGCGCCGCGCCAGCGACAGCATTTGCGGCAACTGGGCGAGGCGGTCGTCCATCAAAGCCACCGCCGCGGTTTCCAGCGCCGTGTCCGAGGCCGCGCCCACGGCAATGCCAAGGTCGGCGCGCGCCAGCGCCGGCGCATCGTTGACGCCGTCGCCGACCATGGCCACCACGCCGTAACGGTTTTGCAACCGCTCGATCTGCGTCAATTTGTCCTGCGGCAGCAAAGCGCCGTGCGCGTCCTCGATGCCGGCGATCCGTCCCAGGCTATCGACCACGCGCTGGTTATCGCCGGAGAGAATGGCGGCGTGCACGCCGAGCGCGCCCAGACGCGACACGGCCAGGGCGGCATCGGCGCGGGCGCTGTCGGCCACCGCGAAAATCGCCAATAGCCGCGCGCCGTCCAACAGCAGCAGCGTGGCTTGCCCTTGCTGTTCGATGTCGTCCAACTGTTGCTGCAGCTCGACATTCAGCGCGCCAGCCTCAAACGCCATGCGCCGGCTGCCGATGGCGAGTTCGCGGCCGTCGACCGTGCCGGTCACCCCGAGCCCCGCGCGCTCGCTAAGGTCGCCGGCAGCCGGCAAGACCAGCGAACGCGCTCGTGCCGCCTGTTGCAGCGCCAATGCCAGCGGATGGGTGGAATGGGCATCCAGCGCGGCGGCCAAGGTCAGCGCCTGCGTCTCGTCGATGCCTGGCATCGGCACGATGCGCGCCACCTGGGCCTGGCCGGTGGTCAGCGTTCCGGTCTTGTCGAAGGCCACGGCGCGCACGCGGGCTGCGGTCTCCAGCGCCTCGCCGCCCTTGATCAATAACCCATGCCGCGCCGCCGCGGCCAGCGCGCTCACCAGCGTCACCGGCGTGGCGATCACCATCGCGCACGGGCAGGCGATCACCAGCAGCACCAGCGACTGATAGAACGCGGCGCGCGCCGGCATCAGGCCGACGAGCGGCAGCAAGATCGCTGCGGCAACGGCCAACAGCACCACCACCGGGGTATAGGCGCGGGCGAAGCGGTCGATGAACCGTTGCGTCGGCGCCTTCGATGCCTGCGCGTCGCGCACGCTGTCGATGATGCGCGCGAGCACCGAGCCATTGGCGGGCGCGCGGGCAACGATTTCCACCAGCCCCTGGCCGTTGATACTGCCGGCGAACACGGTGTCCCCCGCCTGCTTGTCACGCGGCAGGCTTTCACCGGTGATCGGCGCCTCGTTGAAGCTGCTCCGGCCGGCGGCCAGCTCGCCGTCGAGCGGTACGCGCTCGCCCGGACGCACTCGAAGCCGCGAACCCACCGGCACATCCGCCACCGGCACTTCGCGCCAGTCGCCCCCTGCATGCACCCAGGCGGTGGCCGGCGCCAAGTCCATCAGCGCCCGTACCGCATGGCCGACACGTGCGAGCGACAACGCTTCGAGCTTTTCCGCCAAACCAAACAGAAACAGCACCATCGCGGCCTCCGGCCACTGGCCGATCAGCAGCGCGCCGCCCACCGCCAGCGCCATAAGGAAATGAATGTTCAACACGCGCGAGCGCAGCGCGATCCAGCCCTTTTTCAGCGTCGGCAAGCCACCGCAGAGAATCGACAACACGGCGAGCGCCATCACCAGCGGATGTTGATCGCCCGTCGCCCAGGCCACACCCTCGGCCGCCACCGCCGCCATGCCGGAAAACAGGAATACCCAAGACCGGGCCGGCGCGGCGGGCACGGTTGCCGCAGGCGCGTCGGCAGCGATCGGCTCGGCGCGCATGCCGACGTGCCCGACGGCGGCAATCAACTGCGGAATCTCCAGCGGCGCGTGCTCGACCGTCAGCACCCGTTCGAAGAAATCGAACTGCAGCCCGGTCACACCCGGCACGGCGGCCAAGGCCTTTTCGATCAGCCGGGCCTCGGTCGGACAATCCATCGCCTGAATGCGCAGCAGGGTGCGCTCGGCGCCGGCTTGATCGCTGAAGCGGGTGGCGTGCGCGCCGTGATCGTGATCGTGATCGCGGTCGTGACTGTGATCGTGCCCGTCATGCGGGGGGTGGCGGTGGCCGTGCGTGGGCGGCGTGGGCGCGCAGGCATGGCCGGCGCAACCGCAAGAGGTCTTGCGCAGGGTCGGTTCGCTCATGGTACTGTCCTACATAGTAAGGGGTGCTATGTAGCGCATTTCAGACCCTGAAGCTACTATAGGGTCAAGGACTTTTTTGCGAGCAATAGGATGCTGATCGGTGAACTAGCCAAAATGGCCGGCTGCGAAGTCGAAACCATCCGCTATTACGAAAAAGAAAAACTGCTGTCGGCGCCGGAACGCGGCACATCCGGCTACCGCCACTATCGCGGCGAGCACTTGGGCGAATTGAATTTCATCCTGCACTGCCGCTCGCTCGGCATTTCGCTGGCGGAAATCCGTCAACTGGCCGACTTCCGCGCCGATCCGTCATTGGCCTGCGAGGAAATCAATCAGCTGATCGACCGCCACATCAAGAGCGTGCATCAGCAACTGGAATCGCTGCGCCTGTTGGAACAGCAACTGCTGACCTTACGCCAGCGCTGCCTGCATGCCAGCGACGCCGCGCACTGCGGGATCTTTCAGACCCTGGTGCAAGCCGCCGAGGGCGAAGGCTGCGCCTGCCACGACGGCGTGCTGACCACGCCGTCGTCCAGACAGGACTAGGGTCTATCTGCAGACAGGCCCTAATCGACAGGCTCGGCAGCCTCTTCCGCGGCATACTCCAGAATGTCCCCCGGCTGGCACGCCAGCGCGCGGCAAATCGCGTCGAGCGTGCTCAGACGCAACCCTTTGACCTTACCCTGTTTCAGCAGCGACAGGTTCTGCTCGGTAATATCGATCATGGCGGCAAGATCCTTGGATTTGATCTTGCGGCGGGCAAGCATGACGTCCAATCGAATGACAATCGCCATACGGCGCCCTTTCAAATGAATTGCTGGTTTTCCTGCTCGACCGCGACACCCGCGCGCAGCACGTGCGCAATCACCGCGAGGCAACCGGCCAAATACAGCGCAACCAGATCCGGCGACCCCAACGACAGCGACACCACATGTCCGCCAGCGGGGGCGGTCGCGGTCAACCACATACTGAGCGCCGGTTCGGACACCAGCGACAGCCCCACCCACAGAGCGATGTAACGTGCGATGCGGCTCATCAGCTCGGCCGTATGCTCGGAGAAATACGCGCGCCTGCTAAATGCGTGGAACAACCCGCGCGAGCACCAGAATGCGGCGGCAAGCGCGGTGAGTGGAATGCTGCTAATCGCGGCGGCACCGAACAACTGCCAACCGGCAAGGGAAGCCAAGTCGACGTGCCAACGGGCTGCAGCGCCTTCCGGCATGCCGAAGCGCAGACCGTATTGTTGCGCGATGTCGGGATTAAACCAGCACAACACGTTCAACAACAAGGTCGCGGCTACCAAAGCAGTTGATATCGCGGCCAACGCGGCGCTTAGCTTCGAGATTTGTTGCGAGGTCATGTAAGCTCCGATTAAAGAGATAAATACATAAATTATCGTAGCACAATCATTTATATTTACAAAAGGATAATTCTTAAACAAGAAAGCCGACGCAAAACGCCGGCCAGGTTGATTCGTGCGCGCCAATTAGGATATGCCGCGGAAGACCGCACTCACCGTGTCAATGGCAATCGAGACCTGGATCATGGCCAGCGGCCGCAGCCGCTTGGCGATACTCAGGAGCAGCGACTATTTTTTCCTGAAGATCAAAGCCGCCTTCCCCGGTAATCCGTGAAGAACATCGAGTAGGAGGCGGGGTCTCCCCGCCATCCTCGTGAGTGCGCCCTGCCGGGCGCGCAAAAAAAATGGGCCGGCTTGAAGGCCGGCCCTAATCAACGCTCGTTATGGGACATACGGAGAAAACGTCTTCCGCAATGGTGCCCACACAGCACACAGGGAACTGGTTGCTACAAATACATCACGACCGTGGTATCACCACAATCGCCAACAAAATCTTCAGACCGGCGGTTATAATCACGTCCGGAAACCCTTCGCCTGGAAGCCATCCCAGCCAGAGCACCCCGAGTACCAGGAACATCCCTAATACCCCGGCGGGTACCGCTGGCAGGAACTGACTCACAACACAACACAGGGAGAGTCGTTAGTATAGGGTCGCTGCTAATATTCTAAAAATGAATTAAAATTATAAAATCGATTCCAATTTAGAATGTGATAAATGGACATCCGCGCCCTACGCTACTTCACCGAAGTCGTTCGCCAACAAAGCTTTACCCGTGCCGCCGAACGCTTGTTCGTCACCCAACCCACGATCAGCAAGATGATGAAACAGCTCGAGGACGAGCTGGGCGTGCCGCTCTTTATCCGCGAAGGCCGCAGTTTTCGTCTGACCGACGCCGGCCGGGTCGCCTTTGAACGCGGCCAGGATGTACTCTCGGCGATGACGCGCATGAAAACCGAACTCGCCGATCTGGTGTCGTTGGAACGGGGCGAGCTGATGGTGGGCCTGCCGCCGATGTCGGGCGGCGCCTTCTTGGCCCCGGTTGTCAGCACATTCCGAGAACGCTATCCGAATATCGAACTCAAAGTAGTGGAAGACGGCGCGGTCGCGATCGAAAACAGTGTCAAGAGTGGCCAATTGGAAATCGGCGCCGCGGTGCTGCCGGTGGACACGCAAGTCTTCGAGCAATTCGGTTTCGCCCGCGACCCGCTGTGCGTGGTGGCGCCGGCCGGCTCGCCCTGGCACGGTAAGGCCTCGGTGCACCTGGCCGATGTGGCCGATTGGCCGATCGTGTTCTTCCCGGAGGACTTCACGTTGAGCCGGCGCATCCGCGCCGGCTTCGCCCGGCTCGGCGTGCCGATGCGCATCGCCGGCCGAAGCGCTCACTGGGACTTCATTGTCGCCATGGTCAACGCCAACCTGGGCATCGCGCTGCTGCCGCACTCGGTGGCGGAACGGCTCGACGCCCACGCCTTCGACGTGATCCTGCTCGACGAGGAGCAGATCGTGTGGAGCCTGGGGCTGATCTGGCAGAAAGACGTTTACTTATCGCACGCTGCGCGCGCCTGGATTCAGGTCACGCAGGAAATTTTAGGGAAATTGCCATGAAAAACACCCTGCGCCGCCTCGCCCTACTGGCGACTTTGAGCCTGCTGGCCGCCTGTGGCAGCCTGAACTTGAAGAAACCCGAGGTGCAGGTGGCCGATATCCAGGCCGGCCACAGCACGCTGCTGCAACAGGATTTCACCGTGACGCTGCGGGTACAGAACCCGAACGACCGCGAACTATCCGCCCGCGGTCTGGCGTTCGAGCTGAAGAGCCACGGCAAAACGTTGGCCACGGGGCTGAGCAACCAAGCGATCTCGATCCCGGCGATGGGCGAAGGCACGGTACCGCTGACCGTGCACGCCTCGCTGCTCGACCTGATCCAGCTGGCGCAAAACGCGCTGGAGCAAGGCGACGGCACGCTGGACTACCAGATCAGCGGCTACCTCGACGGCGTCGAGGGCTGGGGACGTATCCCCTTCAAGCGCGAGGGAAATTTGAAAGTGCCGCATTGACGCAGCCTTCGGGCGAGGAGAATGAGATTGCAAACCGCACTGCAGACCGAGCGGCTTTCGTTGCGCCAGGTGCAGCAACATGACTACCCGTTTTATCTGAGCCTCAACCAGATTCCGCAAGTCATGCACTTCATCGAACAGGGGCGTAGCGAGCAAAAAATCGCCGAATTGTTTGCCAAGAGCCTGCCGCCGTGGCATCAGCAGGCGGAACAGACGCTGCAATGGCTGATCGCCGAGAGAGAAACCGGCGCCTTGGTCGGTTTTTTTGGCGCTCGTTTACAAAACCCGCCGCAAGGCCCGGCCGAGATCGGCTACCGGCTGCACCCGGCCATGCAGGGCCACGGCTACGCGCAAGAGGCCGGCAGGGCCGTGCTGCGCTTTTTGTTCGAAACCTGCGGGGTACACAAGGCGGAAGCGGTGGTCACCGGCGGCAACCAGGTGTCCAGCCGTTTGTTGGAACGGCTGGGCTTCCGCTTGGAGGGCATCCAGCGCCAGCACTATTGGATGGGCGGCGCCTGGCATGACGATTGGCACTATGGGCTGTTGGCGGATGACCCGCAGCCGGGTTAGGGTTTATCCGGGTGCACCGGCCCCGCGGCAAAGCTGGTGCCGCCGCCGGTGGCATCCGGAATGAAGGTCATCGCCACGTCCTGCATTTTCCCGCACAGTCTGAACGTCCAGATTTCGTTCCAAACGCCCTTGAACGTTTTATCGCCTTCGACGACGTCGTGCGCCGGGGTCGTGACGCGCATATCGAAAACGTCGATTTGCCTGCAATCCTTCTGCCCGGTGCTCACGACGGCCGTCATCAGCGCGGACTTCATCGCATCCGCGACCAAAACCGGGCCCGCATTGGTCGAACCGGGGATGTAGGCTTTCGCCGCAGGCGCATCGCCGTTGGCGTTGGCCAGGAAGAACGCGTTATAGAACTTGGCCTCGCCGCAACGCTCAAGCTGGTAGCGCGCCATCCACAAACCCTTGGTGGGGTTCGCTTTGCCGGCCTCAAAGCTTATCGGCTTTAACACCACGATGCTGAATGGCTTCACTTGATATTGCGATTTACAGTCCGGTTTCAGGCCGAATTTCTTGTCTTGCTCCACCCCAAACCGAAACATCTCCTCCGCCAGCGGCGGGGAAAAGACATAGTCGAGCGCCGGCTTATTATTGTGCAGATCGGCCGCCGTATTGATGACCGTATCGGCCTGAGCAACACGCGCCAGCATGAACGTGGCAACAAAAACGGCGGCCAGCACCGCCAGATTTTTTTTGATCATGAAATGTCTTCGCTTTGATCGTTAAAGTCGTCGAGCGGGCATTGTACGCGCACACAATGCTATCATCATTGTTTTTTGAAACCATATACTCACCATGCAAGCCATCCTCGAATTAACCGATCAGCCGGCGGACAGCGAGCTGGCGCAGATCTCCGATGCGCTCGACCAATTCAACATCCAGGTTTCCGGCGTTGCCGACCGCACGCCGCTCGCCATTCTCGTGCGCGATCCCGAAACGCACGCCGTGTTGGGCGGGCTGACCGGGCGCACCTCGCTAGGTTTGCTGTTCGTCGATATTTTCTATTTGCCCGAACAGCTGCGTGGACAAGGGATGGGGAGCCGCATGCTCAAGATGGCGGAAGACGAAGGGCGTCGGCGCGGCTGCAATGCGGCGGTGCTTTACACCATCAGCTTTCAGGCCCCGGAGTTTTATCAGCGCAACGGCTGGCAACGATTCGGTGAGATCCCCTGCCAGCCGGCCGGCACCAGCAGGGTGTTTATGAGCAAGCGCCTCGCCTAGGGTTTGTCTGCACGCGGCGGGTGGTTTTAAAGAGGAGAAAACCCGTAGTTAATAACTGCATTGTTATTTTACAAATCCGCCATGCTGTTCACGATCACCGTCACGGCACAGGCGATACGCAAGAGCACTAACGTTGTCACCTAAATGGCAACCAACGCCGTCCGTATGTTCTTATTTATGCATTTGTCCACATTCCATTTATTCAACATCACGCTGAAATTGTGCAGCCAAGGCCATCTATGTAAAATAAATTACCGACGTAGCCTTATTTTTAAAAAGCAATAAAAACGGAAAATGAAGGAAACAATCATCAATGAAACGCCCATTGTTCTTCAGCTTGCTATGGCTATTTACCCATAGCGCCTGGGCAAGCCAACCGCTTGCATTGCTTCCAGTAATCGATTCATCCGCCAATATCCCCCGGCCCCTGGTCGAGGATATGCTCGCCCAGGCTTTTACCGGTACCCATCAATTCTCCCTTGTCCAGCCAGCACAAGCACCGAGCCCCCTCGACCAGCTCAGAACGCCACCGGCGAAGTTACTTGATGCCAACCCCGCCACCGTGACTAGCATTGGCAGACAGGCCGGCGCCAGCATGGTGGCGTTGATGAGTCTGGATCAGTACATCTATACAACCAAAGTATCAAAGTTCAACGAGGTTACTTTCCCTGGCTCGAACGAAATCATGTACTACCGAACCACGGGATTCGCCTATCACGCCCAATTGACCCTCAACGTGAAATTGGCAAATGTTAAAACCGGTCGGATAGCTCAGTCATTCGATATCAAAAGCAACTGTGAAAATGGATTTACAAACGATGCCGTCGAATGTTCGCTGGAGCTTCTACAGGACAAACTGAAACGCGAGCTGAAGACTCACTATCCCACGGTTGCACATATCGTCAAAGCCAAATCCGATACCGAATATATACTCGATATTGGCGCCGGCGAGGGAATTGAAATCGACGACAAAATGACCGTGTTCAACGAGGGTAAAAACGGCGCCGCTCGGTCAGTACTCGGAGAGGGGGTTATTACCCAATTATCTGGTGATATAGCCGTGCTGAAAGTCTCACAACTAAATGGGCCTATCGAGCTCGGAAAGACAAAAGTAGAATCGCACCCACCCGAGAAAAGCAGGCGTGAAAAATATAACGACGGCGAGTCTTAGCCTCCAATAAACACGTCAAGGACATGAATCATGAAACGCATTTTGTTGCCTGCAGCGCTTTGGCTATTCTGCCTCGGCGCACTTGCCGCCCCAACGCTCACGTTACTCCCGATCATTGAATCCTCACCCAATCTGCCAACCGCCTCGGCCAGCGATACGTACACCCAGGCGTTTGCCGATGTGCATCGCTTCAGTCTTGCGGCAACCGGCAACCTCGCCAACACACTGGATAGGCTTAAGCAGCTGCCTGCGGGGTTGCTCAATGCCGACCCGCGCGCCCTCGCCGATCTGGGCAAACAAGCAGGCGCGCAAATCGTGGCCGTTGGGCGCGTGAGAGGATCGGAAACCACACTGCAATTGGATGAGGACCGTTCTGCCAACAATACGCATGCCACAACCTACGCCACCGTCCTCATGCTGGAAGTCAGGCTCATCGATGTGCAGACCGGTGCGGTGATCAAGAACCTGTTTTTCAACGCGCGCAACTTTTCCGTCAAGAAAGACGACTGCTTGGATGACTCGTTTTCCGATCTTCAGGATGACCTGACGAAAGAACTCCAGACTATTTATCCACTGCAAGGCCATATTGTCCAAGCGAGCGGCAATTCGGAATACATGATCGACATCGGCTCTGCGAGCGAGCTGAAATCCGGCAGCCACATGCTGATTTTTGAGGACGGTGCGCCGATTCCGGACCCAAGCACAGGCAAACTACTGATGGGCGATCAAACCGTGCTTGGCGAAGGGGTCATCACCCACGTTGCGCACGATAGCGCCGTGCTGAAAGTCTCACATCTGAACGGCACGATCGAGGCGGGGAAGACAAAGGTGGAAGCGGCGCCCAAAGAGGCGGGATTCTGGTCGTCAATGGTCAAGAAAATACTCTGAGAGAACGCACGCTGTAACGCCGAGAGGGCGCTATCCGCGCTGCCGCGCCCACCCCCCTCTCAGCGAGGCCAACAGCGCTTCGCCCGGCCAGGATGGGCGGCTATCGGCCCGCTCCGCCTCGTGCACCCATTGGCATAGCAGCGCATTGACCGGCGCGGCCTGTCCCAGGCTGAGCGCGAGGCGCACGACCTCGCCGTTGATCCAATCGATCTCGGTGGCGCGCCCCGCGGCAAGGTCATCGGACATCGACGAACGCGCCAACGGGTCGATCTGCAGCATGGCGCGGCCCAGCCACGCGAACACCGCGTCGGGCAAGCCGAGAACGGACGGAATCCAAGCGGCGGGCAGCGGCGTCATTCTGGCGGGACGGATGCCGGCTTGCTTGAGCAGCGCCAGCGCCTCTTGCTGCGCCAGCCCCAAGCAGCGACGGTAGGCGCGTTGCGACAGTTCTTGTTTCAGGGGAAGATCCGCCAGCGCATTGATGGCGTTGTTGAGGTTAAGCAGCAGCTTGGCCCACTGCACTGGCAACATATCGGCGTATTGCCGCAGCGGCAGCGCGGCTTTCATGAACATGTCGACAAATGGTCGCATCGCCGGCGCCTGTTGGACCGCCAATATCCCCGCAGAGCCTTGATGAAATGCGCCCGGGCCGCGTTCGATGACATTGAATGGCACCATCCCCGCCAGCACGATATTGCCAGGCAAGGCGGCACGCAGCGCGTCGGCGTTGCCCAGGCCATTTTGAAAGCTGACGACGATCGTTCCGGGACGCAACACTGCCGCCAGCTCGGCCGCTACCGTCTCGGTCGCGGCGGACTTGACGGTGACCAGCACCAGATCCGCCGCCGCGGCCAGATCGGCCGCGGTCGACACTTCGACGCGCGCAGGCGCCACCTGCCAGCGCCGGCCATCGTAATGCGAAAGCGTCAGGCCATGCGCGCGAAGACGGTCCGCCATTCGCGCGCGGCCGACAAAACCAACGTCGCAGCCGCTGGCAAGCAGCCGGCCGCCAAGATAGCAACCAACCAGCCCCGCGCCATAGACACAGATTTTTGCCATAGCTCCCTCACGAGAGAACGACGGGACGCGATGATTTATCGACGAGACGTGGACGCCCGGTTCGGGCCTCGCCCTTCAATGAAGCGGAAAGTGATGCGCCCTTTCGTGATGTCATAGGGCGACAATTCCAGCGTTACCTTATCACCGGCAAGAATACGGATGTGATGCTGGCGCATTTTCCCTGCCGTGTAGGCAACGAGTTGATGCCCATTTTCAAGCGTCACGCGAAAACGGGCGTCGGGCAGGACTTCGTCAACCGTGCCCTGCATTTCGAGGTGTTCTTCCTTGGCCAAGTTCACTCTCCATGAAACCAAATAAAAAGCCCGGACCATCGGCCGGGCTAGGGATGAACAGACCGCGTCAAAACGGCCTGTCGCACTGCTTACTCTACGCGGATGTTGGACGCTTGGTCGCCCTTCGGGCCCTTGGTCACATCGAAGGTCACGCGTTGATTTTCTTGCAGCGACTTGAAGCCGTTGCCTTGAATGGCGGAGAAGTGAGCGAACAGATCGTTGCCGCCGTCATCCGGGGTGATGAAACCAAAACCCTTGGCGTCGTTAAACCACTTAACGGTACCAGTTGCCATATCTTGAATCTCCAAAGAAAAATAAAGGTGGGAATATCCCAGAGCAGTCTTTAGTTAGACACCGACTCTGCGAAGCTCAAGACAGCGAGGTAATGAAGGGTGAAACAACCAGGAAGACCGGGTGACGCCAGACAAAACTGAACATTGCTTGATGATCGCGCGCCTATCATGCGCGCATACCTCGGTTTTGGCAAATTTTTTATTCACCTGGCGTTGTTGCGCCTCTATC
Source organism: Paludibacterium sp. (assembly GCF_019232825.1). Classification (GTDB taxonomy): domain Bacteria; phylum Pseudomonadota; class Gammaproteobacteria; order Burkholderiales; family Chromobacteriaceae; genus Paludibacterium. The sequence continues at coordinate 16,237 of NZ_JAFAND010000127.1, forward strand.
GCTTCGTCTACATCGCGCCACAGATCAGGCCTTTCCTATCGCAAAACCAGACCAAGTCCAACGGGCATCCACGCCTATGTTGTCGCGTGCGGCACATGTTTGTTAGAGGCCCTCGCGCGCAGGAAGGATGTCAGGGGTAGCACGTTCATCGGGCGAATCAAGCAAGCCTTTCTTGTAGATCAAACTCTTGACCCCACCGATTGAAGCAACCGCCATCGGCACAAATCCAAACGATTCGTAGAGCTTTTGCGCCGCGTATTGTTTAACGGACGTGTCCAACACCACCGCCTCCCCGCCGCGTTCACATGCAACAGACAAAAGACGACGTAATAATTCCGCGGCAATCCCACAACGTCGATACTCGGCGGCCACCCGCATTCGCTTGATTTCGAATTGCCTGCCATCGATATATCTCAGCGCCCCCATCCCCACCACTTTGCCGGCGGGATCAACGGCCAATAAATAAACGCCGCCCTTCGCAAAATAATTTGCCTCGACGTCATCTAGATCCGCATCGAGGCCAGGCTCTAAAGAGAAGCTGCCGGATTCCATCAATCCCGCAACGTGCAGTGCCTTGATTTGATCAATGTATGTATTCACAGCAGGGATAATGTTAAATCTTCCGTCCACCATCGCCGCCCCCTCGCTTAGCCACGTCGGAGTTTATAGATAAGGCGTGATATTTTTCAGCGCCTGCTCGACATACGCATCTTTTTCCCCGACCGGGGCGACGTAATGCAGCGCGCTCGCCGCCGCGTCGACACCCTCCCGCTTCGCCATCACCCACGCGGCCAGATAGACCGAGGACAGACAGCCACCAGCCGTCGCCAGATTGTCGCGGGCGTAGAACGGCTGGTTGAGCACCTCGACGCCGGCCTCCTGCACCCAGGGCTTGGTGGTCAAGTCGGTACAGGCGGGCATCGCCGACAGCAAACCCAACTTGGCCAGGATCAAGGTGCCGGAGCACTGCGCGCCGAGCAGTTGGCGGCTGGGGTCCAGTTGCAGTTGCCGCATTAATACGGGGTTGGCGGCAACGTCGCGCGTCTGTATGCCGCTGCCGACAATGACCGCATCGGCATGGCACGCCTCGGTGAGCAGCGACTGCGCCTCCACGGTCACACCGTTCATCGAAGTCACCCTTAGGGACCCTCTGAACAAGTTATTTACCGCTGCGGCGGCCCCTGGCGGGATGGGATGCGCGGCGTGGGGCGTAGTGGATGGTCATTCCATCCACAAGCCGCGCAACAAAGCAGACCGACCGCCAGGCGCCGCCCCCAAGGGTTTGGCCAACAACAGGCCGCCTGACGGCGTTGCGCTCCTTGGCATCGCAGAATGACTGCGACCAGCGTCGCGCGCCTTGCATCCGGTCTGTTGTTGACCAAACGCAGTGGCAGATAACTTGTTCAGAGGGTCCTTAGCTCCGGACAGCAAATCGACACGCGCCAATCGGGCTTTTTGATGCGGTTGAGAAGACTCAAGGCGATGAACGAATCCAGCTCGTTAAATCCTTGAAACGTCAGAATCGCGATATCCATCCAGACCCTTTCGATTAACCGATTGCATGCGTTTATCCAGCCGCTACGCCCATTGCGCCCTCTGTATCACCACGCGATAACCGTCGTGGTCTGCGAAGGTCCGCCCTTTCACTTGCCAATACGGATTGAACGGCGAGGTTTCCACGAATCCCGCCTGCAGTAATGCCGCACATTGCTGCTGCCACGCCATTTCGTCAGGGACGTAGAAAACCAGCAGATCCTCAGGCGTCGGCGCGGGTTTTACCGGATGGCTGCGACAATAGGTGAACTCAAAGTGATAGTTCTCGCCAGGACGGCCCAGCATGATGCCGTCGAAGCCCGCATGGTCCTCGAACCGGCCCAGCTCGATGAAGCCGAGCGCCGTCGTGTACATGGCCGCGGATTTCGCCAGCGCGCTGACTGGGCGGGCAATGCGGATTTTGGTCTGCATCGTGAGGCGGTGCTTTCAAGCGTCAAATAATGCATTCATCATATCAGAATCGGGTCGTTCATACAGTCACCACAGGCCGTTAACCGGTTCTTCAGCCGCGGCGCGGCGAAATCGAGAAAAGCGCGCAACTTCAGCGGCAAAATACCCTGCCCGGTGTGTACCAAACTGACGGGCCACGGCGCGGGTTCAAACGGCGCAAGCACGATGTCGAGATCGCCAGCCTGCAGTGCATTCGCCATTTGGTAAGACAACACGCGCGTGAAACCCACCCCGGCCACCGCGGCGTCGACCGCCGCTTCCGCCGTACTGACGGCCAGCCGCGAACGCACAGGCACCGAGATTTCCGACTTGCCCGACAAGAAACGCCAATCATGCCGCGAGGTCATCTGTTCGAACGTCACACAGGCCTCGGCGGAGAGGTCTTGCGGATGCATCGGCACGCCGTGCGCGGCCAAATAGGCCGGACTGGCGCACACCACCCGGCGCACGGCGCCCACGCGCGTGGCGATGAAACTGCTGTCTGGCAGCTCGCCGATCCGCAAGGCGATGTCCACATGCTCTTCCAGCAACGACACCACGCGGTCGGTCAATATCATGCGCACGTCGATGTCCGGATAGGTTTTAAGGAAATCCGCCACCACGGGCAACACGTGCAGACGGCCGAACACCATCGGCGCGGTAAGAACCAGCTCTCCCTTGGGCGCGGCATACTCCCCCGCCGCGGCGCGCTCCGCCTCGCCAAGTTCCTCCAAAATACGCCTGCAGGCGACGACATACGATTGACCAGCCTCTGTCAGCGAGAGTTGGCGCGTCGAACGGTGCAGCAACCGCGTTTTGAGGTGCGCCTCCAGGTCGCCGATCTTGCGGCTGACCGTAGCCAACGGCATGTTGCGTAGGCGCGCCGCCGCGGAAAAACTGCCCGCCTCCACCACAGCCAGCAGCAACGACATCGATTCGAATCGATCGACCATATTCTCACCAATTGGAATGATGATTATCAATTAAGGGTAATTATCTTAAATGATGGGAATAAATACAATTTGGCCAATGATTTTGGAGAATGCATGATGTCGATCGTCTCAACCGCCCCGGCGCCCACTGAGCGCAAAACCGCTTCCATCAGGAACCTGCCCGTCAACCTGTTCGCCTCGGTCATTGGCCTTGCCGGGCTTTCCATTGCCTGGCGCCAAGCCAGCCACGAGTTTGGGGTGAGTCCGATAGTCGCCAACGGGGCTGGCCTGCTGGCCTTCGCCGCTTTCTTCGCACTGAGCGCGGGCTATCTGATGAAGTGGGTCAAACATCCCGATGCCGTCATGGGCGAATACCAGCACCCCATCGTTGGCAATTTCTTTGGCACGATTTTTATCGGCATGCTGCTGTTGTCCGCGGTGGCGGCCCCGGTCAGCGCGCCGCTGGCCGAGATCATCTGGACCATCGCCAGCTTGGCGACGTTGACACTGTGCTTCGCGATTTCGAGCCGTTTGCTGCGAGGCCAAATCGACGTTACCCACGTCGCTCCGGCCTGGTTCATTCCCGGGGTGGCTACCTTGGATATCGCCGTGACCGGCGGCGACATGCCCATGGCGTGGGCACATGAGGTCAATCTATTCGCGTTGGCGATTGGGACGGTCATTGCGCTGTTATTCTTTACCATGATCATGGCGCGCATCATTCACCATGCGCCGTTGCCTAGCGGCATGGTGCCGTCGCTGCTGATCCTGATGGCGCCGTTTGAAGTGGGCTTTCTCGCCTATGGCAGCCTATTGCACCGTATCGACACCTTCTCCGCCATGCTGTTCTACTTCGGCCTGTTCATCTTTCTGACGCTAGCACCAAAGGTGTTTCGCGGCGGCATACCGTTCACCACCAGTTGGTGGTCGATCAGCTTTCCGATGGCGGTGCTGGCCATTGCCGCGCTGAAGTATTCGATGTTCGTTCAAGCTTGGCCGATGAAGGCGATCGCCGCCATCCTGCTTGCCTTGCTCAGCCTGGCGATTGCCGTGCTCTTGGTCAGGACGCTGCGTCATCTCGCCACGGGCAAGCTGCTGGCCGGTTAGCAGTATGAGAGAGGAATCGATGCCACCGTTGGCTGACGTGATCGCACCGGATTTGGCCGTCGTGTTCTGCGGCATCAACCCCGGCTTGAAAGCCGCGGCCAGTGGCCACCACTTTGCCGGCCAGGGCAACCGCTTCTGGCCGGTGCTGCATCGCGCGGGCTTTACCCCTCGACGTCTACAGCCGGAAAACGACAACGACCTACTCGCCTACCGTTGCGGGCTCACCACGGCGGTAGCCCGGCCGACGGCTCGCGCCGACCAACTCCACCAACAGGAATTTCTTGCGGCGGCAACGACGTTGCGACAGAAAATCGAGCACTATCGCCCGCGCTATCTCGCCTTCTTAGGGAAGAGCGCGTATGCCACGCTGTCGGGACAGCGGCAGCTGGCGTGGGGTCATCAGAACGCCCTGTTCGGCGGCGCGCGCGTATGGCTGCTGCCCAACCCGAGCGGCTTGAACCGCTCGTTTCGCCTCGACGATCTGGTTGCGGCGTATCGCGCGCTCTATCTGGAAATCGCGGAAAACTCGCTCAACACATAAGCGCCCAGGCCCCGGGGGCAAAGCCCCCGGCCTCCAGGTTAACGCCTTACGCGGCGGTTAAGATCATGCATCCCGCCACCCGCCGGGTACGCACGGTGTCTGGCAAATACATCCAAGAACGCTCCGAATCGACGCGCAGCGACGACCACGGCAAACGTCGGGGTCGGTGCGGAAGGCATCCGCACAAGTCTTGTAGCGTGCATTCGCCGCAGGCAATGCACGTCTTAAGCGAGTCCTAAAGCCGTGCGTTACTTCGCGAACGCACGCTACCCAACCGCGAAATGTGTTCAGAGGGTCCTTAGAGTTCTTTGCCACGAGAACACTCCGTCCATTCGCTACGAGGCACGGCTGCACATCGACACCAGCGCGCGAATCAGCCCGCCGATCATACCGAGGCCAATCAACAACCCGCCGGTAGGCAGCAACACAAACGGCTCGCGCAGAATCCCCTGTTCATCGATTTCCGATCCGATGGCGGCAAAGGCCAGCCAGCAAGCCAGCCCCGCGACCATGAACCCCGCGCAAGTTGCCCAATAGCGGCGGCGCTTTGCTTCTTTGACCGCCATCAGGATGGTCAAAACCAGCGCCGCCAGCGCAACGGTCAGAGTGATCAGTGGCATCATCATGCGCTCCTGTTCTGGCTGTTCACCGGAAGTTAGAGCCGCATGCCGATTGTTCCGTTCTTATTCCTGACCGGCCGCGCCGCCAATCACTTCAGCAAAACCGACCCCAACGGCGTCTGCAAGCGCTCGGCAAACGCCGCCTGGAAGGTGGCCAGCGTTTCCGGGCTCGCGCCCACCGCGCCATAGAACGCCAGCGGCTGGTTGTATTTCATGCCGACGTAGTAGGCGCTGGCCTTCATCGGCGTCAGCACCTCGTCCATCGAGCTGCGGATCAACCCTTGTTCACTGTAGGTCAACGCATTGGCGCCGGCCGTGACCACCACCTGCATCTCCTTGTCCTTCAGCGCCGTACCATTCGGACCGAAACTCCAGCCGTAAGACCACACCTGATTCAAGTAGGCCTTAAGCATCGGGGTGAGATTGAACCAGTGGATCGGAAACAGATAGACGATGCGGTCAGCGGCTTCGTGCGCCTTTTGTTCCGCGGCGATATCGAAGCGAGCCAGATCGTTTTGATACAGCGTCTCCAGGTGGCGCACGGTCACGTCGGCGGTCTGTTCGGCGATCTGCTGCAGCGACTTGATCGCGACCGATTGTTCCGGGTACGGATGAGAAACGATAACCAGGGTCTGCATGTTGAATTCTTTCTGAATCGTGGGATGTATCAGCTGCGGGTTCACAGCGCGACGCCTTCGAGCAGGAAGGCGATGCATTCCGCCGCCGCCAGGCGATAACCGATGATTGCTTGATAATCGGGCGAGTCGTACCAGGCGCGGGCGTCCGCCATGCTGTCAAAGCGCACGATGAAAATCTTGCCTTGCGGCGCGGCGCCTTCACGGGACTCCACCGCTCCGCCGGCCACAACGACGGTGCCGCGATAAGCCTGCAGGGTACCGTGCACCCGTTGCTGATAGGGTTTCATCCCTTCGACATCGTTGATGGTGGCTTGAAAGACAAAATAGGCAGGTTGGCTCATGGCGCTCTCCTTAGAGGGGTGACTGAGCCAGGATTATCGCCATTGACACAATCAACTATAAGTAGGTATATGGTTGATTAATTATTAACTTTAAGTTGATTTGTGAGCGCCATGGACTTATCGCAACGCACGCGGGCCATTCTCTCTTTTGTACAGACGACCGAGGCCGGCAGCTTTGCCGGCGCCGCGCGCGGTCTGGGGATCAGCACCGCCGCGGTAAGCAAGAATGTGGCCGGCCTGGAAAAAGCGCTGGGAGTGCGCCTGATCAACCGTACCACCCGCCAGCTAAAACTGACCGAAGAGGGCCAAGCGTTTCTCAAACAAGCCCGCATCGCGCTGGATGCGCTCGACGCCGCTGTCGACGCGGTGGCGGCCAAGCGCGTCGAGATCAGCGGTCAAGTGCGCATCTCCACCAGCGCGGGGTTCGGCCGTGATCACTTAATGCCGGCTCTACCCAGGCTCATGGCGCGCTACCCGGCGCTCTCGGTCGAAATCGATTTTGACGACCGGCTGATCGACCTGGTGGGAGACGGTTACGACTTGGCGCTTCGCGGCGGACAGATTGCCGACTCCGCGTTGGTGGCCCGCCCGGTATGCCATTTGAGCATGGTGCTGGTCGCTTCGCCCGACTATCTGGCGCGGCATGGGGTGCCGCGCGCGCCGCAAGACCTGCAGACGCACCGGTTGATCGTGCGGCGTTTTCTCGGCGGCAAAGCGGCGCCGTGGCATTTCCGATGGGACGACGGCGCGATCTCCACGCTGGATCTATCCACCGCGAGCGTTTCCCTGTCCGCGCCGGAGACGCTGACGCAGGCGGCGTGCATGGGCATGGGGGTGGCGCAGGTGGGCGTACATCACGCCTGGGCGCATTTGAAGGCCGGCCGCTTGAAAACGGTGTTGCTGGGGATGCACGATCCGGGAGGCTACGAGATGGTCATCCAATACCCGCACCGCGCGCTGGTGGCCCCTCGCGTCAAAGCCACCATCGACTATCTGCTCGACGTCTTTGCCCGCGACGAAGCCCTGCATGTGCCACTGGCGAGCTTGCAGGCTTTTGCCGCGGAATAGACCTAGCGCCCCTCTGCCATGGCGATCGGCAGTGCGGTGCGGGTGCCGATAAACACCATCGGCACCGCGAGGGCATAGAGAAAAAAGCACCCGCCGTCGGGTGCTCATAGTGACATCAAACGTCAATGCACTCCCACAGGAAACCAGACCTTACCATCGTCGATCGATTTCCAGAAGGCGCCTTGATTACTGACCGCGTAGACCGTCGTGCCGGTCGGCGCGTAGAACATCTGCGCAAGCGGATCATCGAAAGCCTGCCCTTCCAACCACGTTTTACCACCGTCCTCGGTGCGGAACACCGAGAACTTGGCAAAAAAAGGCCCTCCTCGGAAAGTCAGTCCATGCAGGGCATCACGCATGATCGGCAAGGCAAGAAAATGAGTTCCGTCCGGACTTTGCCAGGTCTGCCCCAGATCGCGGCTTTCAAAGGTTTGCATAGCGATCGTGGCAACGCATTTGCAACGTGCGACCCCGTCACCACCGAAAGCAGCGACGAATATATCTCCTGGGTACTTGCGCATCGCGGTCGCACCCGTTTTCAGGTCCAACACGGCCAAGTCGTCTGCCGGCAGCGCCACCAACAATTGATCACCGAACATCCCACTCGCGGGCCCAACGCCTTTGGGACCCAGCAGCGAATAGTGCAGCGTATAGCGTGCTAGCTGCTGCCAATGGTCGCTACCTTCTCCCGCAGAAAACACCATCACATCTAGATTTTGCCGCAGGGTAACAATGATTCTGTCGTGCCATTGGAACAAACCGAAGATTTGGCCAAAAGGCAGATTGCCGCGTTGCGAATGCCACGACAGTCCATTGTCGTCCGACTGCATCAGCGTGGAAAATTCGCCGCCAGCCAGCCAGTGTCCCTTGGCTGTGATCAGCGTGTTATCTAAAGAAACGTGCTCGCCCAAGTAAGCCTGCACTCGTTCGCCATTGGTGGTCACATGGGACACATTGCCAAACCGAGTGCCATAAATGAAACTGCCATCGCTGGCAAAAGCAGGCGAGTAAACGCCGGCAAGAAGCATGTGCGGATCTTCATCGCGGCCAAGGGGGGGATGCAGCGGGTCCCAGGACAAGGTTTGCCCGTGTAATTGCGTCACCATTTCCGGTACCGTGCTTGACGCGATTTCACGGTTGTTGCCGGTATGGGAGTGCTGAATGTAACGATGCAGCTCGTTATCCATCCCTCTTTCCAACGAAAACGACAGTAACCCCAGATCGGTCATCTGCCGCGGCTTAATATCGAACTCGCCAAACTGCTCGTTCAGAATTTTGCTCTCCATGGCATTCGCAAAATGATCGATGCGATAGTGCCCGGCGGGCAATGTCCCCACAAAGACCAGTGAATTCGAGCTTGCCTCGTTGGAAAAATCAATCTGATAGTATCCCAACGCGTTTTCATTCATATTGCGCACCACCATGGATCCATGCTTGCCATAAACGTCATCAAATACGTAGGCGGTACGCACGACCACGGCACCATCATCCGGCTTTTCAAATTGGGAGGAACGCTTAAAGGGGTCGTTGGCACAGGCAGTCAGCAATGCCAGCAGGGCGATGGAAAGACAGGTTTTGAACATGGGGAAGCCAAACAGATCCAAAACAAATATATTAATTGTTTAAATATATTTCGTCACCATCCGTCACAAAAAGAAAACATATGACCGCCAGGTACGGTCCGTCCACCCAAAGCACGGGCCTCAAGGCAGACATGACGAAAACGCCTCCCGCCAGCTCAGCCCATCACCCGATCGGCGATAGCGGCCTGAAGCGCGGCTTCGGCGTGCAACACGGCGGTGTCGAAGAGAGGAATGTCGCAGCTTTGCTGATCGACCAATAAGGGAATTTCCGTGCAGCCCAGAACAATGCCTTCTGCGCCACTGCCAATGAGCTGTTGAATCACGCTGAGATATTTGGCTTTGGATGCGGTAAGGAACGTTCCTCTTACCAACTCGTTCACGATAATACTGTGAACGAGTTCTTGTTCTTCAATACAGGGAACAAGCGCGCTGATACCGTGCCGGGCCAGGTAGTCGCGATAGAAGTGCTCACCCATGGTGAATTGGGTGCCGAGCACGCCCACCTTGGATAAGCCCGCCTTTTTAATCTCGGCGATCGTCGCGTCGAGAATATGCAAAAGCGGAAGGCGGGTGCCTTGCTGCACTTGGTAAAAGACCTTGTGCATAGTATTGGTGGCAATCAAACCGATATCCGCCCCCGCCTGCAGCAATTTGTTGGCGATATCGATCATTTCCGCCGCGATCAGATCCCAGCGGTTGATCGCGCGCCACTGATGGTATTTTTCCAGGTTAACGCTGTAGATGATGATTTCCGGGTAGCCATCGCTGCCGAACTGCCGCACAAACGAACGGGTCATGTGCAGGTAGTAACTCGCCGTCGACTCCGGGCTCAAGCCACCGATGATCCCGATCTTTTTAAACCCCATTCTCTACACCCATTTGACTGAAGCGAGAGATCATTCTACGCCAAACATCGCCCCCGCTTCGGCGCGGACGATATCGATGAAACGGCGCAGCCGCGCCGGGTAAAAGCGGGCGTAGGGATAGACCAGATTGACCGGCAATGGTGCGGCTTGCCACGCCGGGGTCAACTGTATCAGTTGCCCGCTCTTGAGCGCCTCGGTCATGACCCAGCGCGAGCCCAAACCGACGCCCAGGCCTTGGATGGCGGCGCTGCGCAGCGCGTAGAGGCTGTCCGTGCTGAAGCGCGGCTTGATCGGAATGCGCTTGCGCTTGTGGCTGGTGGCATGCGTCAACAGCACTTCATTGCGATAGAAAGTGCGCAGCGCGAGCCACGGCAAGTCGATCAGCTCGGCCGCGTCTTGCGGCACGGGCCGCCCCGCCAGCAGTTCCGGCGAGGCCACGACGATGCGCGGCACCTGCCCGAGCGGAATCGCCACCATCCCCGGATCGGTCAATTCGCCCACTTGAATGGCACAGTCGATGCCGGCGGCAATGTAATCTTGAATAGCACGGTCATCGTGTAGCAGCCACTCCACCGCCATGCCGGCATGCTGTTGCAAGTAGCGGGACAGCGGGCCAATCAACCGCTCCTGGCCAAACGCGTGCGGCACGATCACTCGCAGGATACCCTCCGGTTCCTCGCGCGCGCCCTTCAATTCCGACTCGAAGCGCGCCCAGCCCGCCAGCAATTCCTTGGCGCGCTCGTAGCAACGCTCGCCGTCGTGCGTCAAACGCATGGTATGGGTGGTGCGTTGGAGCAAACGCAAACCGAGCGCGCGTTCCAGCATTTGCAGCCGGCGGCTGACGGTGGGCTGGGTAGTGCCTAGTTGCGAAGCGGCGGCGGAGAGGCTGCCGGCTTCGACAATACGCAAAAACGTCAGCATCAGCTCGATGCGTTCGCCGGTGCCGGGCAACAAGGGCAGCGTCGCGTTGAGGGAAGGTTCCAGGGGGGCATCATCGGTCATCAAGATCGGCTCGGCTTTACTTATACGCTACATGTATAACAAATCTACATTTCATTCGTCTACACATACGCTTTGCGAACAGCCATCATGCAGCCATCACCAACATGCCTAGAGGTTGATCATGGCCACTACCGATATCTTGCCGGCGAACACCGCGCCGGCTACCCACCCAGCGACCGCACAGGGGCTGTCGCGCGCGCTGATTTTATTGCTGGCCATCGGCGCCGGCCTGTCCGTTGCCTGCTTGTACTACAGCCAGCCGATGCTCGGCGTGCTGGCAAGCGATATCGGCGCCTCCGATCGCGCCGTCGGTTTGATCCCCACCCTCAACCAGCTGGGCTACGCGCTGGGCATTCTGCTGCTGGCGCCGCTGGGCGACCGCCACGACCGGCGCAACATCATGCTGGTCAAGGCGGTGCTGCTGATCGCCGCCCTGGTGCTGGCGGGCCTCTCCCACTCGCTCGCCGCGCTGTTGCCGGCCTCGCTGATCATCGGGCTGATGGCGACATTGGCGCAGGACATCGTGCCGGCGGCCGCGGCGCTCGCGCCGGAAGCGCAGCGCGGCAAGGTGGTGGGCACCATCATGACGGGACTGCTCACCGGCATTCTGCTCTCGCGCGTGGTCAGCGGCTTGGTCGCCGAGCAATTCGGCTGGCGGGCGATGTTTTTCATCGCCGCCGCCACCATTCTGTTGATCGGCGCGGCGATTCGGCGCTTCCTGCCCCACGTGCGGCCGACGACCACGCTGCCCTATCACGCCTTGCTCGCCTCGCTGTGGACGCTGTGGCGGCAGCATGATGCGCTGCGCCGCGCCGCGATCGCTCAGGGCTTGCTGTCGTTGGGTTTCAGCGCCTTCTGGTCGACATTGGCCATCATGCTGCACGCTGCGCCTTTCCATCTGGGCAGCGCCGTGGCGGGCGGCTTTGGCCTCGCAGGCGCCGCCGGGGCGCTGGCCGCGCCACTGGCCGGCCATCTGGCTGACCGCCGCGGGCCGGAAGTGGTCACGCGTTTCGGCGCGGGCCTTGCCACCGTGGCCTTCGTACTGCTGAGCGTGGCCACGGCCTGGCCCATGCAAGCGCAACTGATCATGCTCGGCGTCGGCGCGGTGCTGTTCGACCTGGGCGTGCAAGCCAGCCTGATCGCGCACCAATCGGTGATCTATCGGATCGATCCCGCCGCGCGCAGCCGGCTCAACGCCGTACTGTTCGTCGGCATGTTCATCGGCATGGCGGCGGGCTCGGTGATCGGCAGCGCCTTGCTGGCGAGCCACGGCTGGATCGGCGTGACAACACTCGCGGCGGCCGCGTCGCTGGGAGCGCTGGCGGTTCGCTGTTGGAAAGGCGCAAAGGCATGATTAGCGCGTTGCACCCCGCGTCATTTGATTTTTCCGTTACGCTCCACCATTATGACCATAGTGTACGACCATAGTCGGAGTAGTTATGGAAACCATCGTTGGCGCGGGGGAGTTCAAAACCCACTGCCTAAAGCTGCTGGACGAGGTAGCCGCCACCAGGGCTCCCCTCGTCATCACCAAGCATGGCAAGGCGGTAGCCAAGCTGGTGCCCATGCCTGAGAAAATCGACTTGTTCGGTGCACTCAAAGGCACCGTCTTGCATCAAGAGGACATCATTTCCCCACTGGAAAATGAATGGGAGGCCGCGCTTTGAATGGCCTGCTGATGGATACTCACGTCCTGGTTTGGCTGCTCAACGGTGAAGATAGGCTATCCGCTAAAACCATCGAATCGATCACGCACGCGGCCGAGCACGATATGCTCTATGTTTCCGCCATCAGTGTTTGGGAGATTGCCATGTTGGTTAGCAAGGGACGGCTATCCTTGGACCGAGATGTGGGAGAGTGGATACAGCAAGCGCTCTCTCAGCCGGGGATCCACTTGGCATCACTGACGCCTGATATTTCGGTGGCGAGCACACGTCTTCCTTGGGAATGTCATCCCGATCCAGCCGATCGAATCATCGTGGCAACCGCGCGCCATCTTGGCGTGACGCTGGTCACCGAGGATTTGTTGCTGCTGGGCTATGCGACGCACGGGCACTTTCAGGCAAGACAAGCTAGCCGCTGAGCAGCGTCACGTTCTTCGTGTAGCGTGCACCGAGGCCGTGCGTTGCTTCGCGAATGCACGCTACCCAAAGCGCAGGCTCACTGGGGCAAACACCCCAAACCGCGCAGCGTCGCCTCCACCGCCTCATCCAGCGGCGTCAGCCATTCCCGCCCCTGCACCGCGCATAGCTTGCTGTTGTCGAGCCGCACCGGCCGGCGCCACAAGTAACGCATCTCCATCATTTCGCGCAGCGTGGTGTTAAACGGCGCGATCAGCCGGATCAGCCACCAAGGGAAAGCGGTCACCTTGGCATCGGTGCCGTGGCGTTGCAGCACCCGGCGGATCGTCTGCGCCATCAGCGTACCATCCTCGTCCCAATGCCCCCCTAGGTGAAAGGTAGCGAAAGCCGGCAAGGATTCACGCCTGACCAACAGCGCAACGATATTGCGCGCCACATCCGGCAAATAGGCCCATTGATGCCCCACGCCCGCTTTCGCCGGGTTTTGGATACGCTTGATCGTCTTGCCCGGCGTAATCAGCCCCTGTGAGAACCAGTTGTTGCCCGCCTTGGGGCCAAAAAAGTCGCCGGCGCGCACGATCAGCACCTTGCCGCCGTCGGCGGCGTAAGCATGCAAGCGCGCCTCCATCTCCGCCCGGATCGCGCCTTTCCGCGTGACGGGGTGCTGCGGCGCGGTTTCCGTCAGCAGCGGAAAAGCATCCGGCCCATAGTTGTAGACCGTGCCCGGCAACACGATGGTCGCGCCAGCCAGCCGCGCCGCGGCGATGGTGTTGTCGATCATCGGCAGCACCAGCTCGGCCCAGCGTCGATACCCCGGCGGGTTGACGGCATGCACGATCACTTCGCACCCCTGGGCCGCCCACGCCACATCCTCCGCGCGCATGGCGTCGCCCCTGACCCAGGTGATGCCGTCGCGATGCTGCGTCGGCTGCTCCAGGCGGCGCACCATGCCTTGCACCATCCAGCCGGCATCATGCAACTGCCGCGTCAGCTCACCGCCGATACCGCCAGCCGCCCCCACCACCAATACCTTCGGCTTCGTCTCCATGGCCCTACCCTTTCGTTGATATGAATGACCTCATCATAGAGAGAGAACCAACAATACAAAATTGACTAAAAAGGCAGACTGTCCATACATTTATGCATGGACACCTCGATCGACTGGCAACTCTACCGTTCTTTTCTCGCCGTACTGCGCGAAGGCTCACTCTCCGCCGCCGCGCGCGCGCTCGGCCTGGCCCAGCCCACCCTTGGGCGCCATATCGATACGCTTGAGACCACCCTTGGCATTTCCCTCTTCACCCGCTCTCAGGGTGGACTGATGCCGACGGATGCGGCCGATGCGTTGCGCCCCTATGCCGAGGCCATGGCCAGCCAGGCTGCGGCGCTGGAACGCATGGCATCCCGCCAAGGCGATGCGCCGCATGGCGTGGTGCGGGTGACGGCGAGCGAAGTCATTGGCGTAGAGGTGTTGCCGCCCATACTGGCCTTGCTGCGCCGCCGCTACCCCGCCATCACGATCGAACTGGTGCTGAGCAACCGCATGCAAGACTTGTTGCAACGCGAGGCGGATATCGCCGTGCGCATGCTGCAGCCGCAACAGGCACAATTGATCGCCCGTCCCGTCGGCACCATCGCCATCGGGCTGCACGCCGCGCCGGACTATCTCGCCGAATATGGCGAACCCGGTACCGTGGCCGCGTTGGAGAGCCATCGCTTGATCGGCTTCGACCAGCCCAGCGCCTTCGTGCGCGAAGCCGCTAAGCGGATGCCGGCCCTGTCGCGCGAACGTTTTGGCATGCGCAGCGATAGCGATTTGGCGCAACTGGCGCTGCTGCGGGCCGGCGCCGGCATCGGCTTCTGCCAGCTGCAGCTGGCACAGCGCTACGGCCTGCGGCGGGTACTACCCGAGCAGTACGCGCTCGCCATGGATACCTGGATCGCCATGCACGAAGACTTGCGCCATAACCCCGCCTGCAAGGCGGTGTTCGACGGGCTGGTGGAGGGAATGCTGCGCTACGCGGGACATCAGGCGATGCGCTAGGGTCTGTCTTCAGGTATTCGGCGCAATGCCGCGCGTTGCGCGGCGATTGCACCCTACGTAACTGGACTCACATTCGCGTAGGGCGCACTCGCCGAAGGCAGTGCGCCGCCATCTTATGACGACACGACCTAGGCAAACAAAAAGCGCCGACATCGAGCCGGCGCTTTGTCATGGCTAAAACCGGCGAGCTTAGGCCATGCCCTTCGACTTCAAGAGTTCCAGCATGGTGCTGCCGATTTCCGCCGGGCTGCGGGTGTAGGCCATGCCGGCCTTCTCGAAGGCGCGGAACTTCTCTTCGGCCGTGCCCTTGCCGCCGGAGATGATGGCGCCTGCGTGACCCATGCGCTTGCCCTTGGGGGCGGTCACGCCGGCGATGTAGCCGACTACCGGCTTCTTCACCTCGGACTGGATGAACTCGGCCGCTTCTTCCTCGGCGGTGCCGCCGATTTCACCGATCATGACGATGGCCTCGGTTTCCGGATCGTTCTGGAACAGCTTCAAGGCGCCTACATGGTTCAGGCCCGGGATCGGGTCGCCGCCGATGCCGATGCACGTGGTCTGGCCGAGGCCGAGCTTGGTGGTTTGCGCCACGGCTTCGTAGGTCAGCGTGCCGGAACGCGAGATGATGCCGATCTTGCCGCGACGGTGGATGTGACCCGGCATGATGCCGATCTTGCATTCGCCCGGGGTGATGATGCCGGGGCAGTTCGGGCCGATCAGGGTCACGCCGCCGACGGTTTCGATGTAGCGTTTGGCCTTGAGCATGTCCAGCGTCGGCACGCCCTCGGTGATGCAAACGATCAGCTCGATGCCGGCATCGACCGCTTCGACGATCGAGTCGAGCACGAACGGCGCCGGCACGAAGATGACCGAGGCGTTGGCGCCGGTGTTCTTGACCGCTTCGTTCATGGTGTTGAACACCGGGCGGCTCAAATGGGTCGCGCCGCCCTTGCCCGGGGTGACGCCGCCAACGATCTTGGTGCCGTAGGCCATGCACTGTTCGGCATGGAAGGTACCGTTTTTGCCGGTAAAGCCTTGTACCAGCACCTTGGTATCTTTATTGACAAGTACGCTCATTCTTCAATCCTTTGTGTGCTGGGTTAGGCCTTGACGGCGGCCACGATCTTGGCGGCGGCGTCGGCCAGGCCATCGGCCGGCGTCAGCTTCAGACCCGACTCGGACAACAGCTTCGCGCCCAGCTCGGCGTTGTTGCCTTCCAGGCGAACCACGACCGGCACGGTGACATGCACTTCCTTGACCGCGGCGATGATAGCCTCGGCGATCATGTCGCAGCGGACGATGCCGCCGAAGATGTTGATCAGCACGCCCTCGACCGACGGGTCGGCCAGGATCAGCTTGAAGGCTTCGATCACGCGCTCCTTGGTGGCGCCGCCGCCGACGTCGAGGAAGTTGGCCGGTTGGCCGCCGTAGAGCTTGATGATGTCCATCGTGGCCATCGCCAGACCGGCGCCGTTGACCATGCAGCCGATGTTGCCTTCCAACGCCACGTAGTTCAGGTCGAATTCGGAGGCCTTCAGTTCGCGTTCGTTCTCTTGGCTCTTGTCGCGCTGGCAGGCCAGATCCGCATGACGGTAGAGCGCATTGCTGTCGATGCCGATCTTGGCGTCGACGCAAGCCAGTTCACCGCTGGCGCGCACCGCCAGCGGGTTGATTTCGAACAGGGCGAAGTCGTTTTCCACGAAGGCTTGATAAGCGCCGAGCATCAACTTGGTGAAGGCGCCGATCTGCTCGCCTTTGAGGTTGAGCGCGAAGGCCACTTCACGCGCCTGACACGGCTGCATGCCCACAAGCGGATCGACCGTCACCTTGAGGATTTTCTCGGGCGTTTCTTCGGCGACCTTTTCGATTTCCACGCCGCCTTCGGTCGATGCCATGAAGGTGACGCGGCGGCTGCCGCGGTCAACCACGGCGCCGAGGTACAGCTCGCGCTCCACCGGATACATGTCTTCGCACACCAGCACCGAATTGACCGGTTGGCCGAGCGCGTCGGTCTGGTAGGTCACGAGCCGGGTGCCCAGCAGGGATTTGGTCACTTCCGCGGCTTCTTCGCGGCTCTTGACCACTTTCACGCCCCCGGCCTTGCCGCGGCCGCCGGCATGCACCTGCGCCTTGATCACGGCGAATTTGCCGCCGAGCTTGTCGAACGCGGCAGCGGCCTCTTCGGGCGACGCCGCCAGCACGCCCTGCTGCACCGGCAGACCGTATTTGGCCAACAGCGCTTTGGCTTGGTATTCGTGGAGATTCATCTATGGTTTCCTTTTCATTGAGACGGCGGCTGACGCCGCCGCGCCCGATGGTGGCTGATTTGCAGCTTCTTTCCGGGCGGGGGTCGCCCGCCCGGCGTTTCCTTGACGGCGGCTAGCCGTGCAGCGCGCGCTTGTCGCACGCCAGCGCCGCTTCGTGCACCGCCTCGGACAAGCTCGGGTGCGCATGCACGATGCGGGCGATGTCTTCGCTCGCGGCCTTGAACTCCAGCGACAGCACGCCTTCGGTGATCAGCTCGGACGCCATCGGTCCGATCACGTGCATGCCGAGGATGCGGTCGGTCTCGGCATCGGCCAGAATCTTGACCGTGCCTTGCGCCTGACCCATGCCAAGCGCGCGGCCATTGGGCGCGAACGGCGCGGTGCCCTTCTTGTAGGCCACCCCTTCCTTCTTGAGCTGATCTTCGGTCTTGCCGACCCAGGCGATTTCCGGCGAGGTGTAGATCACCCACGGAATCGAACCGAAGTCGACGTGCGGCTTCTGACCGGCGATACGCTCAGCCACGGCCACGCCCTCTTCCATCGCCTTGTGCGCCAGCATCGGCCCGCGCACCACGTCGCCGATCGCCCAGACGTTGGGCAGATTGGTATGGCAGCTGTCGTCGACGACGACGAAGCCGCGCTCGTCCATCTGCAGGTTCACCGCCTCGCCGCCAAGGCCGTCGGTGTTCGGCACGCGGCCGACGGCGACGATCAGCTTGTCCACGGTCAGGGTCTCCGCCTTGCCGTCCTTTTCGTATTCCAGCGTCACGGTCTTGCCGACCTTGACGCTGCCGATCTTGACGCCGGTATGGATGGTCAGCCCGGTGTCCTTGGTCAGCGTGCGCAGCGCCTCGCGCGCGATTTGGCTGTCGGCGGCGCCGAGGAAGGTCGGCAGCGCTTCCAGAATGGTCACCTGGCTGCCCACGCGGGCCCAGACCGAGCCCATTTCAAGGCCGATGACGCCGGCGCCGATCACGCCTAGGCGTTTGGGCGTGCTGGTCATCGCCAGCGCGCCGGTGTTGTCCAGCACGGTTTGGTTGTCGATCTCGACACCCGGCAGCGGACGCGGACGCGAACCGGTGGCGATGATCACGTGGCTCGCGGACACGGTGTCCACCACCTTGCCGCCGTCGCGCACTTCGATCTGCCATTTTTCGTTGTCGCGGCCCTTCAGACTACCCAAGCCATGCAGGCTCGTCACCTTGTTCTTTTTGAACAGGAAAGCCACGCCGGAAGTCAGCTTCTGCACGATGCCGTCTTTGCGCGCGATCATTTGCGCCGCATCGAAGCTCGGGCTCTTCACGTTGATACCATGTTCGGCGAAGCTGTGCTTGACCGCGTGGAAGTGTTCGGAGGATTGCAACAGCGCCTTGGACGGGATGCAGCCCACGTTCAAGCAGGTGCCGCCCAGCGCGGGCTGGCCGTCCGAACCTTTGAAGGCATCGATACACGCGGTCTTGAAACCGAGTTGCGCGGCGCGGATGGCGGCGATGTAACCGCCGGGGCCGGCGCCGATCACTACGACATCAAATTCCTGACTCATCACTTTTCCTTGAGGGCGAAACGCAAATCTTGAGGCATGGCCCGGCGAGAGGGATCTCCCCTCGCCGGGCCATGCCGCCGGTCCGAATTACAGGTCGAGAATCAGACGGGCGGGGTCTTCCAGCAAGTCCTTGATGGTCACCAGCGTCAGCACGGCTTCGCGGCCGTCGATGATGCGGTGGTCGTAGGACAGCGCCAGATACATCATCGGCCGCACCACCACCTGACCGTTCTCGACCACCGCGCGCTCCTTGGTGGCGTGCATGCCGAGAATCGCCGATTGCGGCGGATTGATGATCGGCGTCGACATCATCGAGCCGAAGGTGCCGCCGTTGGTGACGGAGAAGGTGCCGCCGGTCAACTCTTCCAGCGACAGCTTACCGTCCTTGGCCTTGACGGCAAAATCGGCGATCTGGCGTTCGATTTCGGCGATCGACATTTGGTCGGCATTGCGCAAAATCGGCACCACCAAACCGCGCGGACTGCCGACGGCGATGCCGATGTCGAAGTAGCCGTGATAGATGATGTCGTTGCCGTCGACCGAGGCGTTGACCACCGGGTACTTCTTCAGCGCCGCCACCGCCGCCTTGACGAAGAACGACATGAAGCCGAGCTTGATGCCGTGCTCCTTCTCGAACTTCTCCTTGTACTTGTTGCGCAGATCCATCACCGGCTTCATGTTGACTTCGTTGAAGGTGGTCAGGATCGCGTTGGTCTGCTGCGACATGATCAAGCGTTCGGCCACGCGCTGGCGCAAGCGCGACATCGGCACGCGCTGTTCGGGGCGGTCGGCCAGAAGGCTTGCGACATTGACCGCGGGCGGGGTCGAGGCAAGCGCCGCGCCGCCGGCCGGGCTGCTTACCGCCAGCACCGGGCCCGCTTGCGCCGGGGCCACCGCCGGCGCGGTCTTGGCCGCGGCCTGCACGTCTTCCTTCAGGATACGGCCGTCGCGGCCACTGCCCGAAACTTTGCTCAAGTCGACGCCGGCCTCGGCGGCAAGCTTGGCGGCCGACGGCATCGCGGCGCCGCCCGGGGCGGCTGCTGCGGCAGCCGGTGCCGGCGCTGCGGCGGGCGCCGCCGGGGCGGAAGCCGACACGCTGCCCGCGGCAGCCTCGGTATCGATCTGCGCCAGCAGTTGACCGGATACCACCGTGGCGCCGTCGGCCTCGACGATCTTGACGATCACACCGGCCTGGGGCGCCGGCAGCTCCAGCACCACCTTATCGGTTTCCAGGTCGATCAGATTCTCGTCACGGTTGACGGCTTCCCCCACCTTCTTGTGCCAGGTCATGAGCGTGGCTTCGGAAACAGACTCCGGCAACTGCGGGACTTTGACTTCGATCAGCATCTTCTTCTCCGTTTCGCGGGGCACGAACCCCGCGGGTTATTCTTGTCCGGTGCCTTACTTGGCAAGGGTCATGGCCTCATCGATGAAGGCCTTGAGCTGCGCGACGTGCTTGCTCATATAGCCCACGGCCGGCGAGGCGGACGACGGCCGACCGGCGAACGCCAGCGATTGCTTGCCGATCAGGAGCCCCTCCAGACGGTGGCGGATCTGGTACCACGCGCCTTGGTTGCGCGGCTCTTCCTGCACCCACAGCACTTCGCGCGCCGCCGTGTAGCGGGCGAGCTCGGCGGCCACCTGCTCGGTCGGGAACGGGTAGAGCTGCTCGATGCGCACGATGGCGATGTCCTTCTCCAGGCCGCGGTCGCGGCGGGCGTTGAACAGGTCGTAGTACACCTGACCGGCGCACAACAACACGCGCTTGACCTTCTTGGCATCCGGCACCGTGCTGTCGCCGATCACCGGACGGAAGCCGCCGGACGTCAGCGATTCGATCGGGCTCATCGCGTCCTTGTAGCGCAGCAGGCGCTTGGACAGGAAGATGATCAACGGCTTGCGGTACGGGCGCAGCACTTGGCGGCGCAGCAGGTGGAACATCTGGCCGGCCTCGGACGGCATGATCACCTGGATGTTGTGCTCGGCGCACAGCTGCAGCCAGCGTTCCACGCGGGCGGACGAGTGTTCCGGCCCCTGACCGTCGTAGCCGTGCGGCAGAATCAAGCCCAGACCGCACAGGCGGCCCCACTTGGTTTCGCCCGAGGAAATGAACTGGTCGATGGCGACTTGGGCGCCGTTGGCGAAGTCGCCGAACTGGGCTTCCCAGATCACCAAGTCGTTCGGCGACGAGCAGGCATAGCCGTATTCGTAGGCCAGCACCGCTTCTTCGTTGAGGATGGAGTCGATCACCAGGAAATTGCCCTGGTTGTCGGCCATGTTGCGCAGCGGCACGTAGACGCCCTGGTCCCAGCGCTCGCGGTTCTGGTCATGCATCACGGCGTGGCGATGGGCGAAAGTGCCGCGGCCGGAGTCCTCGCCCGACAAGCGCACGGCGTAGCCGTTGGTCACCAGCGACGCGTAGGCCAGCGTTTCCGCCATGCCCCAGTCGACGTCCTGCTTGCCCTCGGCCATCGCGCGGCGGGCGTTGATCACCTTTTCCACCGTCGGATGCAGCTTGAAGCCCTCCGGCATCGTGGTGAACTTCTCCGCGAGACGCTGCAAGTCCGCCAGCGGCAACGAGGTGTCGGTCGGGTGCGCCCAGTGGGTGCCGATGAAGCTGCTCCAGTCGTTGGCGTGTTCGCGCTTGTAGTTGGACAGCACCGTCTGCTCGACGTGTTCACCCTTATCGAGCGCGTCGCGGTAGGCGGTGATCAGGCGATCGGCCTCGTCCTTGCCGATCACGCCCTCGGCCGCCAGGCGGTTGGCGTAGACCGCGCGCACGCCCTCGTGCTTGGCGATCCGCTTGTACATCATCGGCTGGGTCAGGAACGGATCGTCGCCCTCGTTATGGCCGAGCTTGCGATAGCAGACCATATCGATGACCACGTCCTTGTGGAACGCCATGCGGTAATCGAGCGCGAGCTGGGTGACGTAGCAAACCGCTTCCGGATCGTCGCCGTTGACGTGGAAGATCGGCGCCTCGACCATCTTGGCCACGTCGGTACAGTACAGCGTCGAACGCACGTCGCGCGTGTCCGAAGTGGTGAAACCCACTTGGTTGTTGATCACCAGGTGGATCGTGCCGCCGGTGCCGTAGCCGCGCGTCTGCGACAGGTTGAACGTGCCTTGGTTGACGCCGAGACCCGAGAAGGCCGAGTCGCCGTGGATCAGAATCGGCACGACCTGGTTGCGCTCGGTGTCGTTGCGGTGCTCCTGGCGGGAGCGTACCGAACCTTCGACCACCGGGTTGACGATTTCCAGGTGCGACGGGTTGAACGCCAGCGATACGTGCATCGGGCCCGACGGCGTCGGAATGTCGCTGGAGAAGCCCATGTGGTATTTGACGTCGCCCGAGGCCAGGTCGGTGGTCTTCTTGCCTTCGAATTCGGCGAACAGATCGCGCGGCAGCTTGCCGAGCGTGTTGACCAGCACGTTCAAGCGGCCGCGGTGGGCCATGCCGATGATCAGCTCTTGCGTGCCGTGCTGGCCGGCATTCTGAATCAGGTGGTCGAGCGCGGCGATTGCGCTCTCGCCGCCTTCGAGCGAGAAGCGCTTTTGGCCGACGTATTTGGTGTGCAGATAACGCTCCAGCGTTTCCGCGGCGGTGATCTGCTTGAGGATGCGCGTCTTGCGCGCGACATCGAAGCGCGGCGTCGACAGATCGGCCTCGAAGCGGTTCTGCAGCCAATGCTTCTCCGACGACTCGGTCAGATGCATGTACTCGAAACCGATGTTACCGCAGTAGGTCTGCTTCAGCCGCGCCAGAATCTCCGACAAAGGCAGGCGCTGCGGGCCGACCAGCGAGCCGACGTTGAACTGTACCGCCATGTCGGCGTCGCCCAAGCCGTGACTGGCCAGGTCGAGTTCCGGCACCGCGTGCTGGTCCATGCGCATCAGCGGATCCAGATTGGCCTGACGTGCCCCCAACACGCGATAGGCCGAGATCAGCTTGAGCACGCCGACCTGTTTCTGCATCGATTCCCATTCGGCGACGGCGCTTCTGCCCTTTGAGCCAGTTGGCTGTTTCGCCAATTGGATGAACGATTCCTGAATGGGAAGGTGCGGTACGTCGCGCTCGCTGGCGCCGGGCGCCTGCGCGAGCTTGTCGAAGTAGGCGCGCCACTCTACATCGATAGCGTTCGGATCGGTCAGATACTGTTCGTACAGTTCCTCGATGAACGGTGCATTCCCACCGAACAGGTAGGAATGACTGTACATGCTTTGCATCATGGTTCGGCCCTTTGTCTTGTCTTGGTGCAGCGTGGTAAAAGCGTTATGGCGATGGCGGGCGGCCCTGCGATCGCCATAAAGCTCTCAAAGCGGCGAGAGCGATCCGCAGCATCTTCGCCCTGGCATTTATTTGCTCCCGTCATTTTGGTCGGCTGCCGCGGGAGTAACGGCAACACCTTTAAAGCGGGAGTGGGGGCGAGCTTTTACTGCCGCCGTTAAGGTTTTCGCTCCTCCCCCACTCCGTACTCCCGGTTAGCGCTTCGCGACCGGCACGTAGTCGCGGCGTGCCGCGCCGGTGTACAGCTGACGCGGACGGCCGATCTTCTGTTGCGGATCGGACAGCATTTCGTCCCAGTGGCTGATCCAGCCCACGGTGCGCGCCAGCGCGAAGATCACGGTGAACATCGAGACCGGGATGTTCAGCGCGGCCAGCACGATGCCGGAGTAGAAGTCGACGTTCGGGTACAGCTTGCGTTCGACGAAGTACGGGTCGTTGAGCGCGATCTGTTCCAGCTTCATCGCCAGCTTGAACTTCGGATCGTCGTGCAGACCGAGCTCGTTGAGCACGTCGTGGCAGGTCTCGCGCATGATGCTGGCGCGCGGGTCCATGTTCTTGTACACGCGGTGGCCGAAGCCCATCAGGCGGTAGCGCTTGTCCTTCACGCCCTGGATGAATTCCTCGATGTTGTCCTCGGTGCCGATCTCGTCGAGCATCTTCAGCACCGCTTCGTTGGCGCCGCCATGCGCCGGGCCCCACAGGCAGGCGATGCCCGCGGCGATGCAGGCGAACGGATTGGCGCCGGAGGAGCCCGCCAGACGCACGGTCGAGGTCGAGGCGTTCTGCTCGTGGTCGGCGTGCAGGATCAGGATGCGGTCCAACGCGCGCACCAGCACCGGGTTCGGCTCGTACTGCTCGCACGGGGTGGCGAACATCATGTGCAGGAAGTTGGCGCTATACGACAGGTTGTTGCGCGGGTACATGAACGGCGCGCCGATCGAGTAGCGGAAACACATGGCGGCGATCGTCGGGATCTTGGAGATCAGACGGAACTTGGCCACCTTGCGGTGCTCGGGGTTGGAGATGTCCAGGCTGTCCTGATAGAACGCGGACAGCGCGCCCACCACGCCCACCATCATCGCCATCGGGTGCGAGTCGCGGCGGAAGCCCTTGAAGAAGCTGGACAGCTGCTCGTGCACCATCGTGTGGTGCATGATGGTGTAGTTGAATTCTTCGCGCTGCTTGGCGGTCGGCAGTTCGCCGTTCATCAGCAGATAGCAGCACTCGAGATAATCGGATTGCTCTGCCAGCTGTTCGATCGGGTAGCCGCGGTAGTAGAGCTGGCCCAGATCGCCATCGATGAAGGTGATCTTGGACTCGCAGCTCGCGGTGGCGAGAAAGCCCGGGTCGAAGGTGAACATGCCGGTTTTGGCAAAGTTGCGGATGTCGACGACGTCCGGCCCGAGCGAGCCGGCCAGCACCGGCAGATCCAGGTTTTCTTTGCCTTCGCTGTAAGTGAGCGTCACTTTACGGTTGGTTTCCACTAGCGTAACTCCCAGTTGTTATGGTGTTTGTTTGCAGCCCATCGACCGCCCTCGCGGGCGGCTTTCCCCTACCTCATTCAAACGGCGCGCAATAGCCGCACGATCGCCATCAGCGCGGGATCGTCCAAATCGGCTTTGCCGTTGACGACATCCAAAAAATCGTTGTCGTCCAACGCCAGCAGGCGGCGATAATCCGCCAACTGGTCCTGATCGAGTTCGTCGAACCCGCGCGCGAGGAACCGTTCGAGCACGATATCAAGTTCCAGCAATCCGCGCCGCGAGCGCCAGCGAATCCGCTTCTTTTCCGTGGCGTCGATCAGGGTCATACCGCGCGCTTCACCATCAGGTCCTTGATCTTGCCGATCGCGCGGGTCGGGTTCAGATGCTTCGGACAAACGTCGACGCAATTCATGATGGTATGGCAGCGGAACAGGCGATACGGGTCTTCCAAGTTATCCAGGCGCTCGCTGGTGATCTCGTCGCGCGTGTCGGCGATGAACCGGTAGGCGGCCAGAAGGCCGGCCGGGCCGACGAACTTGTCGGGGTTCCACCAGAACGACGGGCACGACGTCGAACAGCAGGCGCACAGGATGCATTCGTACAAGCCGTCGAGTTCCTTGCGGTCCTCCGGCGACTGCAGGCGCTCACGCTCCGGCGCCGGCGTGTTGTTGACCACGTACGGCTTGATCGAATGGTATTGCTTGAAGAACTGGGTCATGTCGACGATCAGGTCGCGCACCACCGGCAGGCCCGGCAGCGGACGCAGCGTCACCGGCTCGGCCAAGGTCGCCACGTCGGTCAGGCAGGCGAGCCCGTTCTTGCCGTTGATGTTCATGCCGTCGGAGCCGCAGATACCTTCGCGGCACGAGCGGCGGAACGACACCGTATCGTCCATGGCCTTGAGCTTGGTCAGCACGTCCAGCAACTTGATGTCCTTCGGACCGATCTCCACCTCGTAGTCCTGCATGTAAGGCTTGGCATCGGTCTCCGGGTTGTAGCGGTAGATCGAGAAACGCATTTTCTTCATGGCTCGGCTCCGGGTCAGAAAGTCCGCTCTTTCGGCGGGATGTAATCCACCGAAAGCGGCTTGGTGTGCACCGGCTTGTAGCGCAGGCTGCGGTCAGAACCGAAGTACAGCGAGTGCTTCATCCAGTTTTCGTCATCACGCGTCGGATAATCGTCGTGCGCGTGCGCGCCGCGCGACTCCTTGCGTGCCTCGGCCGCCACCAGCGTGGCCACGGCCACCTCGATCAGGTTTTCCACCTCCAGCGCCTCGACGCGCGCGGTGTTGAACACCTTGGACTTGTCCTTGATCTGCAACAGACGGGCGCGTTCGGCCACTTGCGCGATCTCGTCCACGCCGAGCTTGAGGTTGGCGCCGTTGCGGAACACCCCGGCGCGCGACTGCACGGTGCGCTGCATCGCGGCGCGCACGTCGGCCACTTCCTCGCCGTTGGTCTGGCCATCCAGACGCGCCACACGGGCGAGCGAACGGTCGGCGGCGTCGGCCGGCAGATCCTTCCAGGTCGGCATTTCGTCACGGATGTACTTGATCATGCTGTCGCCAGCCGACTTGCCGAACACCACCAGGTCCAGCAGCGAGTTGGTGCCCAGGCGGTTGGCGCCGTGCACCGAGGCGCAGGCGCACTCGCCGGCGGCGTAGAAGCCGTTGACGCGCGCTTCCGGGTTGTCCCCCTGAGGCGCGACCACTTCGCCTCGGTAGTTGGTCGGAATGCCGCCCATCATGTAATGACAGGTCGGAATCACCGGGATCGGCTCCTTGATCGGGTCGACGCCGGCGAACTTGATGGCGATCTCGCGGATGCCCGGCAGACGCTGATTGATGATGTCCGGACCGAGGTGGTCGAGCTTGAGCAGCACGTGATCCTTGTGCGGACCGCAGCCGCGCCCCTCCAGCACCTCGAGCTCCATCGAGCGCGAGACGAAGTCGCGCGGCGCCAGGTCCTTCAGGTTCGGCGCGTAGCGTTCCATGAAACGCTCGCCATTGGCGTTAAGCAGAATACCGCCCTCGCCGCGCACGCCCTCGGTAATCAGCACACCGGCGCCGGCCACGCCGGTCGGGTGGAACTGCCAGAACTCCATGTCTTCCAGCGGCAGGCCGGCGCGCACGCACATGCCCAGGCCGTCGCCAGTATTGATGAAGGCGTTGGTCGACGCGGCATAGATACGGCCCGCGCCGCCGGTGGCGAACAACACCGCCTTGGCGTGCAGGATGTAGATATCGCCGGTCTCCATCTCCAGCGCGGTGACGCCGACCACGTCGCCGTCGGCGTCGCGGATCAGGTCGAGCGCCATCCACTCGACGAAGAACTGGGTATTGGCGCGCACGTTGCGCTGATAAAGCGTGTGCAGCATGGCATGGCCGGTACGGTCGGCCGCGGCGCAGGCGCGCTGCACCGGCGTCTTGCCGTTATGCTGGGTGTGGCCGCCGAACGGACGCTGATAGATCTTGCCGTTCTCCAGCCGGTCGAACGGCATGCCGAAATGCTCCAGCTCGACCACCGCGTCAGGCGCGGTGCGGCACATGAACTCGATGGCATCCTGGTCGCCCAACCAATCCGACCCCTTGACGGTATCGTACATATGCCACTGCCAATGGTCTTCCTGGACGTTGCCCAGCGAAGCGGAAATCCCGCCTTGCGCCGCCACGGTGTGCGAACGGGTCGGGAATACCTTGGAAAGCACGGCGGTCTTGAGGCCGGCCTCGGACAATTGCAGCGCGGCACGCAAACCGGCGCCGCCGCCACCAACAATTACTGCATCGAAACGACGAACAGGTACGCCCATTACAGCCCCCAGACTACCTTGACGGAATAGATGAGACAGGACACCAGCCACAGAATGGTCAACACGTGCAGCGTCAGGCGCACGCCAACCGGCTTAACGTAGTCCATCCAGATATCGCGCACGCCCACCCAGGCATGCAGCAGCAGCGCCAACACGGTGACCTGGGTCAGCAAGCGCACCCAGGTGCAGGCGAACAACGCCTTCCAGCCCGCGAAGCCCGACGGCATCACCAGCAGGAACAACACCAGCGCCAGCGTGTAGGCCAGCATCACCACCGCGGTGACGCGCTGCGCCAGCCAATCGCGCAGACCATAGTGAGCGCCGACAACAATACGGTTCACCATACCGCCACCCCCAGAATCACGGTCAGCGCCAGGCTGACGACCAGCACGGTCTTGGCGGTCGCTCGCGCGGTGGCGAGTTCCAGACCCTTGTGCATGTCAAGGAACAAAAAGCGAATGCCGGCGCAGGCATGATGCAGGAAGGCCCACAACAGGCCGATCAACACCAGCTTGACGAGCGGATTGGCAATCAGGATACGGAAAGAATCGAAGGACTCGGCCGAGCTCAAAGAGCCCTGGAGGAGATAGATCAGGACAGGCAGGAACAGGAACAGCGCCACCCCGCTGACCCGATGCAAGATCGAGACGATGCCGGGCACCGGCAGCCTGATCTTGGCCACGTCCAGATGCTTGGGTCTTTGCTTCTGCATTTGGTTTTCCACTTTGTTGAGCAATATGTCTTAGCCACGCACGCCTGGACAGGCGGGAGGCCTGAGCACGCCGGCTCTTTTGTGTTACGGCCGGCTGGGCTCCCTTTTTGTCACATACTTAATACTTCTGGCATATGACTGATGAATTCTATCAAATGCGGGCACTCCCCGCCCGCTTCATGGCTGCCGCCCGGTGGTGTAGGCAAGCGCATCGGTCAGGCACACACGCTGACGCCATTCCAGCGGTTCACCCTCCATGGTGGTCGATACCCGCAACTGCGACAGCGTCGGCTGATCGGGCGCCACGCCCAACATCGCGGCGTCCTCGCGCGACAGCGCCACCGCGCGCCATTGCTCCACCGCCACCCGAGGCCGCACGCCAAAACGCCGCTGCAACGTCACATAGACGTCACCGCCGCACTGCCGGATCGACCGCGCATCCAAGCCGTCAAACGACTCGGCCGGCAAATAGGCGTCGTCCAAGGCCACCGCCATGCCGCGCAGGCGCCACAGCTGCCGCACGCGGATCACCGCCTCGCCGCGCCGCAGCCCCAGCGTCTGAGCCACATCTTCCGGCGCGTTGCCGCGCGAGCAGCCCAACAACTCCAACACCAGCATGTCCGGTTTTTCATCCAGAAAGCCGGGGGTGACCAAATAACCAGCCCCCCAGTCGCTGGCGACTTCGGCCACGAAGGTGCCGCGCCCCTGGCGCCGGTATAACACCCCCTGCGCCACCAGTTCGCCCAGTGCCTTGCGGACGGTTCCCTGGCTCACATCCAGCTGCGCCGCGAGTTCCCACTCGCTTGGCAAGGCCTGATTGGCTTGCCATTCGCCTTCGCCGATGCGCCGGATCAAAACCGACTTGATTTGTGCATAAAGCGGCAGGCGCCGCAGCGTGTTTCTCATCATCCCCGTCTTTTTATCACCAAACAAATCAAGCGTAAAGACTAGTCTTATATAAGACATAAGTTTAAAGCCGGGATATTTCGCCAAGTCGGACATTTCCGAACACATTACTAATTCTGCGTGCTACACTCAGTCATCCTGACGCAAACGCAGCACCAAAACGGACACACAAAGGAGAGTCAGTCATATGAAAGCCCCCGTACGCGTAGCCGTAACCGGCGCCGCCGGCCAGATTGGTTACAGCCTGCTGTTCCGCATCGCCAGCGGCGAAATGCTCGGCAAGGATCAGCCCGTCATCCTGCAACTGCTCGATCTGCCGCAAGCGCAGACCGCGGTCAAAGGCGTGATGATGGAACTGGAAGACTGTGCCTTCCCGCTGTTGGCCGGCATGGTCGCCACCGACGATCCCAACGTGGCGTTCAAAGACGTGCAAGTCGCCATCCTGGTGGGCGCCCGTCCGCGCTCGAAGGGCATGGAGCGCAAGGATCTGCTCGAAGCCAACGGCGCCATCTTCACCGTGCAAGGCAAGGCGCTGAACGACCACGCCGCGCGCGACGTCAAGGTGCTGGTGGTCGGCAACCCGGCCAACACCAACGCCTACATCGCCATGAAGAGCGCGCCGGATTTGAATCCGCGCCAATTCACCGCCATGTTGCGTCTTGACCACAACCGCGCCCTGTCCCAAGTGGCGGCCAAGGCCGGCAAGCCGGTGTCCGCCATCCGCCACATGGCCGTCTGGGGCAACCACTCGCCGACCATGTACGCCGACTACCGCTTCGCCTCCGTCGACGGCAAGAGCGTCAAGGATCTGATCAACGACGAGGCCTGGAACCGCGAAGTGTTCCTGCCGACCGTGGGCAAGCGCGGCGCCGCCATCATCGAAGCGCGCGGCCTGTCCTCGGCCGCTTCGGCCGCCAACGCCGCCATCGATCACATCCACGACTGGTGGCTCGGCACCGACGGCGAATGGGTCACCATGGGGGTGGTGTCCGACGGCTCCTACGGCATCCCGGAAGGCCTGATGTACGGTTTCCCGGTGGTGTGCGAAAATGGCGACTACAAGATCGTGCAAGGTCTTGCCATTGACGACTTCAGCCGCGAACGGATGACGCTGACCCAGAACGAACTGGAAGAAGAACGCGCCGCGATTCTTCCCCTGCTGGGCTAAAGCACTCGCCGTTTCGCCAGTGGCGCAACGGCAGCCGACCGAAGCGCACCCTCATCACGGGTGCGCTTTGTCTTTGTCGATACGCGTTTTTTGATTCTTTATTTGGAGTAGCAACAGATGATCGAAGCCGAGGTATTGAACCAGATCACGGCCAAAATGGATGACATGGCCAGCCGATTGACCGATATCCGGGGGTATCTTTGACTACGCCGGGAAAAAAGACCGGCTGGAAGAAGTCGTCCGTCTGAGCGAGGATCCGGACGTCTGGAACGACCAGAAGCGCGCTCAGGATCTGGGCCGCGAACGCAAGCTGCTCGAAGACGTCGTCCTGACGCTGGAAGCGCTGACCGCCGGCATCGGCGACAGCCGTGATCTATTCGACATGGCGTGCGAGGAAGGCGACGACGATACCGTCCTGGCGGTAGAGGCCGATCTTACTGCCATCGAGGCGAGCCTGGCGCAACTCGAATTCCGCCGCATGTTCAACGACCCGATGGACCCGCGCCCCTGTTTCCTGGATATCCAGGCCGGCGCCGGCGGCACCGAGGCGCAGGACTGGGCCGGCATGCTGCTGCGCATGTACACCCGCTACGCCGAACGCAAAGGGTTCAAGGTCGATGTACTGGAAGAGTCGGAAGGCGAAGTCGCCGGCATCACCAGCGCCACGTTGAAAATCGAGGGCGACTACGCCTACGGCCTGTTGCGCACCGAGACCGGCGTGCACCGCCTGGTACGGGTTTCGCCGTTCGATTCCAACGCCCGCCGCCACACGTCGTTCTCTTCGGTATTCGTCTATCCCGAGGTCGACGACTCGATCGAAATCGACATCAATCCGGCCGATCTCAGAATAGATACCTACCGCGCTTCCGGCGCGGGCGGTCAGCACATCAACAAAACTGACTCTGCGGTTCGCATTACCCACAACCCTACCGGCATTGTGGTACAGTGTCAGAACGACCGATCACAGCATCGCAACCGCGACGAAGCCATGCAGATGCTGCGTGCCAAGCTATATGAGCTAGAGCTTAAAAAGCGCAATGCGGCCAAGCAGGCACTGGAGGACAGCAAAACCGACGTGGGCTGGGGACACCAGATCCGTTCCTATGTGTTCGACCAGTCGCGCATCAAGGATCTGCGCACCAGCCACGAAGTGGGCAATATCAAAGCCGTGATGGATGGCGACCTCGACGGTTTCATCGAGGCCAGCCTGAAGCAAGGCGTATAAATTACCGGGGATGGTCCCCGGTTGCAGTAAGGGGAGCCCTCCTCCCGGCGTACACTACCCCACGCGCGCCGACAGCGGCTTCCCTCTTCCGTAGCTAATGGAGCTTTTATGTCTGAACACGAACAAACCTCTGCGATTCAGGACGAAAACCAAATCATGGCGGAGCGCCGCCTGAAGCTGAAAGCCATCCGCGAAAAAGGCGTCGCCTATCCGAACGATTTCAAACGCACCGCGTTTGCCAAAGATCTGCAGGATAAACACGCCGGTAAACCGGGTGATGCGCTGGAAGCCGAAAAGATCGAGGTCGCCGTCGCTGGTCGCATGATGCTTAAACGTGTGATGGGCAAGGCATCATTTGCCACGCTGCAGGATTACACCGGCGCGATCCAGATCTTCGTCGCCAGCGACGACATTCCGGCCGACATCTACGACGACTTCAAGCGTTGGGACATCGGCGACATCCTGGGGGTGAAGGGCACGCTGTTCGTGACCAAGACCGGCGAGCTGACCGTGCGCGCGAGCGAAATTCGCCTGCTGTCGAAGGCGATTCGCCCGCTGCCGGACAAATTCCACGGCCTGGCCGACCAAGAGCAGAAATACCGCCAGCGCTACGTCGACCTGGTCATGCACGAAGACTCGCGCAGCGTCTTCATGAAGCGCTCGCAGATCATTCAGGGCATCCGCCAAGTGATGATCGGCGAACGCTACCTGGAAGTGGAAACCCCGATGATGCACCCGATTCCGGGTGGCGCGGCGGCGCGTCCGTTCAAGACGCACCACAACGCGCTCGACATGCCGCTGTTTCTGCGCATCGCGCCGGAGCTGTATCTGAAGCGTCTGGTCGTCGGCGGCTTCGAGCGCGTGTTCGAGATCAACCGCAACTTCCGTAACGAAGGGATGAGCACCCGCCACAACCCCGAGTTCACCATGATGGAGTTCTACGAGGCTTATTCGGATTACCATCGCATGATGGAAATGACCGAAAAAGTCATCCAGGACGCCGCCATGCGTGTTTGCGGCTCGTTGCAGATCCCGTACCAGGGCAAGACCGTCGATCTGTCGAAATTCGACCGGCTGACCATCGTGCAGGCGATCAAGAAGTACAACCCGCAATACACCGATGCGCAATTGAACGACGAAGCCTGGGTGGCGGCGGAAATCCAGCGTCTGGGCGGCAAGCTGCCGCCGGCCAAGGGGCTGGGCAGCCTGCATCTGGCACTGTTCGAAGAGTGCGCCGAGGGCCTGTTGTGGAATCCGACCTTCATCATCGACTATCCGGTGGAAGTGTCGCCGCTGGCACGAGCCTCGGACAAGCACGCGGGCATCACCGAACGCTTCGAGCTGTTCTGCGTCGGCCGCGAACTGGCCAACGGCTATTCCGAGTTGAACGACCCGGAAGACCAAGCCGACCGCTTCATGCAGCAGGTCAAGCAGATGGAAAGCGGCGACGACGAAGCCATGCACTATGACGCCGACTACGTGCGCGCGCTGGAATACGGCCTGCCGCCGACCGGCGGCTGCGGCATCGGCATCGACCGCCTGGTGATGCTGTTGACCGACTCGGCCTCGATCCGCGACGTGATCCTGTTCCCGCACATGCGTCCGGAATAAGCGTAACCGGCTTCACCACAAGCCGCGCAGCCCTTGGGTTGCGCGGCTTTTTTATTGCCATGTTGATAAGAGGGGCATCATCGACCAAACCACGTGTCGTTCGATACGGAACACGCGCAGGCCGCTAGGGACCCGCGCGCGTTGTCATGGCCGGGCAAGGCACTTGCCGCGAATGCCCAACACGTATTGGGCCGCGACATGCGACCAGGCAATCAGCTGCCGCGCCAGTAGCGCCTCGGCCACCGCCTGCGGGATCTCCTCGTCCCCCAGTTGATCATCGATGATCCGCTGCAGCCAGTACCGCTCTTCCTCGCTGAGATTATCCATACCCGCCCTCCCTGGGGCCTGAGAGTTTGCTCGCCTCCCCCGATCCTAACCCTTGGTTCTAGGGCCTGTCTGCAAACTATTTGCGGCTGCGGCCAGTGTCCGCCGGATGCAGCGCGAGGAGTGCGCCCCGCCGCAGTGTCATTCACTGCCAGGGGCAAACGACAAAGCGATGCGCCGGCAGACGCCGGCCCCGAAGGGCTGGTCTGGCAAACGGCCATCTGCGTCGTTGCGCGGCTTGGCCTTAGAATGACTAAGGCCGGCGCCCCCCGCCTAGCATCTGGCCGTTTGTCAGGCCAGCGCAGTTCACAAATAGTTTGCAGACAGGCCCTAGTCCGAGGCGAGGTTCTCACCCCTGTCAATTCAATACGGGTTGTATAATTGATATAACAATTTTTTTGTCATAGTGTTCGAGGGCCGCCGCGTCAGGCGGTTTCCCCTCACTGTAGTTCCCATCTGAAAGGGCATCACTATGACGACCAAACCCGTTGTCGACCTCAGCAATGCCAGCAACGAGGATTTGAAACAAATCCACAGCGCGGTATTGCAGCAATTGACCTCGCGCGCCATGAATCCCGCCACGCTGGCAGACGGCTACGACCGCCACGGCAGTGGCCACTCGCGTTCCGGCGGCAATCCGATGACTCAGCAGCAAGTCGTCGATCCCGCCAACGTCGCTGCCGCGCGCGGAGGCTGAGATCGTGAGCACAGTGGCTCGGGGGGCCGCCCAAGCGCTCGACTGGATCGTGCTGAAGGTGGTGCAGCGCTGCAATCTCAACTGCACCTACTGCTACGTCTATAACCGCGGCGACGATTCGTGGAAGTCGCGTCCGCCGATCATTACCGATGCCGTCGTCGACCAACTGGCCGCGCGCATCGTCGCGCATTGCGCCCGGCATGGCTTGAACGCCTTCGTCATCGAACTGCACGGCGGCGAACCGCTGCTGTTGGGCAAGCGGCGCATGCAGCGCCTGATCGACACGCTGCGCGCGCGCACGGCGCCGATCACCTTGCGCTTCATCCTGCAAACCAACGGGCTGCTGCTGGACCAGGAATGGCTGGCGCTGTTCGACCGCAACGCCATGTCTTTCGGCATCAGCCTAGACGGCCCGCCGGAAGTGGCCGACCGTTTCCGCATCCAGCGCAATGGCCGCGGGTCGACACAGAAGCTCCTCGACAAAATTCGCACGCTGCGCGCGGCCGGACCGGACTTCGACCGGCTCATGGGCAGCATTCTATGCGTCGTCAACCCGGCCTTGCATGGCGGCAAACTCGTGCAGTGGTTTATTGACAATGGCTTTGACGCCTTTGAGTTTTTGCTGCCGGACGGCAATTACGCCAACTACCCGCAAGGTTGGACCGGCGTCGCGCCCTATCGCCGCTTTCTACTCGAAGCGTTCGACGCCTGGTATGCGCTGGGGAGCCACGCGCCGCAGATTCGCTTGTTCGAAATGATGATGCTGGGATTCATGGGAATCAAATCGCCGCTTGACGCGCTGGGCGGGGATTTGCGCCGGCTGTGCGTGGTCGAGTCGGACGGCTCGATCGGCATCAGCGACGTGGTGCGCATGTGCGGCGGCGAATTTGCCAACGACAAGCTGAACATTTTCCGGCATCCGCTCGATCTGCATGCATCGGTCTATCAACTGTCGCAACTGCAGCGCCCCTGCGCGCAATGCCAAGCCTGCCCGCACCTGGCGAGCTGCGGCGGCGGCTACTTGCCGCACCGTTTCGACGGCAGCGGCTTCGATCACCCGTCGATTTATTGCCAAGCGCTGTACGCGCTGGCCGAGCGCATGTTGCGCGCGATCCGGCGCGACCTGCCGCCGACGCTGCTCAGCGATCCGACCTGCAGCCTTTGGACAGCCGACCTGGCTGAATGACCATGCCGATAGAAACGCACGAAAACCGCTACCGTCAATTCGCCAACCCGCAGACCCCATTCGATCCGGCGCTGTTCGACGCCGTGGTGCAATGCCATGCGCAAGCGGTGCTGGACCTATTTCTCGAACGGCGAGCGGCGCAGATCGCCGAGCAGAGCGACGGCGTCGCGCCGCTGATTGCGCGCTGGCGCCAAATCGCGCGCACAGCCGAGGCGGCGACGCATATCGCCTGGGACATGGCGTTTGGCCGGGTGCAATGGGCACTGGAAACCGACGAGGTCGATCCGGCGGATGTCGCTTTGCACCTGGCGCTTCATCTGTCGGCGCAAGGCCTGCCCGGGCAGTGGCATGGCCGGCTGCGGGCGGGAGGCGTCATGCGCTGGGGGCGCTGGCTCTTGCCCGTCGCGCAGGATATCGCGGTTGACAGCGATGGCCGCGTGGCGCGGGTGACGTTTATCGACGCCGAACGCGGCGAGCCATGCGAAAGCGTATTTCACGCCCACGCCGATGGCTGGCGCTGCGACAGGCCGCCCATGTTGCAGCAAACCGGCACGCGCCAACCGATCCTGCTCTTGCCCGAGCGGGCCATCCGCGGCCAACTGACGTTAGAGGATCAGTTCGGCAGCATCGTCGGCTATCCCGAACCGACGGCGGCCATGGCCGACACGCTGACACAGGCGCTCGGCCTGCTCGCGCGCTATGCGCCAGACTATTTGGTTTGGGTCGAGCGCGTGATTCGCGGCGTAGTGATCTGCCAGTGCCGGGAAACACGCACGCGCAGCAGCACCTGGTCCGAGGCGCCCGGCATCATCCTGCTGTCACACACCACCGATGCGGTGACGGTGGCCGAGATGCTGGTTCATGAGGCCTCGCACCAGTACTACCATGTGGTCGGGCGCGTCGGCAAAGTCGACGACGGCAGCGATACACGGCTGTATTTCTCGCCGGCGGTGGCGCGCGAGCGGCCCCTCTCGCGCGTGTTGATCGCCTATCATGCCTTTGCCAACATTCTGCTGATGTATCGTGCCTTCCGCCAAAATGGTCTGCCCGAGGCCGGCACCGAATGGGCGCGGACCGCCGAGCGCATGGAAAGCGACGTCGGCGTGCTGGAGGCCCCGCTCATCGGCAATCCGGCATTGACGGGCTATGGCAGGGCGCTGTTCACGTCCCTCTCCCAACGGGTTCACCGGCGGGAGGCCATCGATGGCTGATCCCCCGGCGGTGGCCCTCACGGACCTACCGTCTCTGCTCGCCTGGGAAGCGTCGCCCGGCGCATGGCGCCCATGGCGGACGATGTACGATGCCTTCTTGTGGCGGCGTGCCCGCGCCTTGTGCGCACAAAACCCCGACGATGCCTGCATCGCCCTGGCGCTGCAGGCGTTACCGCCGGCCAAGCGGCGGCGCTTCTTGCGCACGCCGCAGGTCGCCCGCCTGCTCTACCGTCAAGATGGCGAACACCCGTGGCGCGGCGGCGCGACCTTTGCGCGCGAACTCCTGGCGGAGCTCGGCTCCGCGCTCCCGCGCGATCGCGGCAACACCTTGCTGCCCGCCGCCTTGACGCTGGACATCGATGGCGACGCCCCTTTTCCTGACGAGGACGACGGCTTTGCCACCCTTTGCTATCGGCCAGGCGAGTGCGACCGGGTCGTGAGCAAATTGCGCGATGCCATGATGGCGCTAAGACGGCTGTCGCCGACAATCGCGGCGCTCGTGACCTCCTGGATCTCTGTGCTGGCGTTGCGCCGCCAGCCAGGCAAACCCAATGCGCTCTTTTCCAGCACCTTCAGCCATGCCGTGGGTCTGGTGCGCATTACCAACGCCCATTTGGCCGAAGCCGACAGGACCTCGCTGATGGACGCGCTGGTCCACGAGGCGATTCACAGCCTGCTGTATGGCTACGAGGAGTCGCGCGCACCGTTTCAGACGGAGCCGGCCTGGCGGGTGCCCATCCGTTCACCGTGGACCGGTGCCACTTTGGCCCTGCCATCGTATCTGCAAGCTTGCTTGGTCTGGTACGGCCTCTATCATTTATGGCGCCTCGCCCAGCGTGCCGGATTCGGGCCTGCCGAACGCGTGGCAGCGCTCGCCGGGCGCGCGCGCACCGGCTTTCATCACCGGCCGGTATCCCAGGGGCTGGCCGATTATCACGCCTGGGTCGCCCCCGATTGCCTAGCGCTGCTGTACACGATCGAGGGGCGGATGTTGAACGAAGTCTGGGTATGAGGCCACGACATAAAAAGGCCCCCTCAAGAGGGGGCAAGTTCAATGAAATCACACTTCACGTTGCAGCTATCGCCGCACTACCGTTTACGCCACCATCGCAGAAGCCCATGCCCTTTCGGGCGCGTAAACGCCAGGTAGCGTGCCAGCAGCAGTTGCTGGCGCCGCGCCCACGCATCCTGCGGCACCATAGCGGTTTGCTCGGGTGCATCGTGATTCAGCAAATGGCTATAAAGGCCCATGGTCTTCTCCTCATCATGCCGTCTACAAACGGCAGTCTCTTGAGCATAGAAGACAAAATATAAAATATGCATAAATCCGTATAGGCGCCCCCGCTGGCCTTGACCGATTTTTGTCATCTATTTACGGTAAGCTCGGCCATAGTTAAGTGGCATAATAACCATACCAATAAAATTGGTATTAGCGGAGTCCTTGCTTATGACATCGAAGCCCGACAACAAACAAATCGATCTTTCCACTGAACAGCCCGCCGATCCGTCGCGGCGCAAATTATTCGAAACCGCCGCCGCATTAGGCGTGGCGAGCGTCATGCCGGCCGTCTGGTCGCAAGACGCCGAGGCCGCCGCGGCGCCGGCCATCGTCGCCGGCGGCGCGC
This sequence comes from Paludibacterium sp., assembly GCF_019232825.1. Taxonomy (GTDB): domain Bacteria; phylum Pseudomonadota; class Gammaproteobacteria; order Burkholderiales; family Chromobacteriaceae; genus Paludibacterium. The sequence continues at coordinate 54,098 of NZ_JAFAND010000127.1, forward strand.
TTGACGCGCGCCTCAAAGCGCACGTCAAGAATATCGTGGTGATCTATCTGGAAAACCGCAGCTTCAACAACCTGTTCGGCGATTTTCCCGGCGTGCGCCATCCGTTGTCCGCCGTGCCCACCGAGGTCTATCAGCAAAAAGACCGCGATGGCGTCACCGTGCTGCCGACCTTGCCGAAAATCTGGGGCGGTTTGGTGCAGAAGGGGCAAACGGTCGCCGGCAAGTACTATTTGATCGGCGAGGATAAGATCACCGGCCTCGCCAATGCGCCGTTCCCGCTCAAGGACGCCGAGGGCGCGCTCTTGCCGCAGGCGGTGGTCACCCGCGATTTGTGGCACGTGTTCTACCAAAACCAGATGCAGATCAACGGCGGCAAGAACGACGGCTTCGTCGCCTGGGCCGACTCCGGCGCGCTGACGATGGGTTATTACGCCGATAGCGCCCAAAATCTCAACCAGTGGCGCATCGCGCAGGAATACACGCTGTGCGACAACTTCTTCATGGCGGCTTTCGGCGGCTCGTTTCTCAACCACCAGTTCCTTGCTTGTGCTCGCGCGCCGGTCTACCCCAATGCCGCCAATAGTCCGGCCAAAGGCAAGATCGCGGTGCTGGAGGACGGCCCGACCGGCTGGCATCTGAAACCGGCGGCCGACAGCCCGGCCTCGGCGCTCGGCGGCCAGCCCAAATTCGTCAACAACGGCGCCATCTCGCCGGACGACTACGCCGTCAACACCATGGCGCCGCCCTACCAGCCGAGCTACATCCCGCCGGCCCAAGGCGGCGACCCCAAGCTTGCCGATCCGCAAAACCCCAATACCCTGCCGCCGCAGACGCACGACACCATCGGCGATCTGCTGTCGCATAAGGGCGTCAGCTGGACCTGGTACGCCGGCGCCTGGCAAGCCGCGCTGGATGGCAAGGGCGGACCGGACGCGCCGAATTTCCAATACCATCACCAGCCGTTCAACTATTTCCAGCGCTACGCCCCCGGCACCGCGGCGCGCGCCCAGCATCTGCGCGATGCCGGCCTAGGCGACAGCCCGATGTCGAATCATTTCCTGGCCGACATCGAAGCCGGCAAACTGCCGGCCGTGGCCTTCTATAAGCCGCAGGGCAACCTCAACCTGCACGCCGGCTACTCGGACGTCGAATCGGGCGACCGCCACGTCGCCAACGTGCTCGGCTATCTGAAGAACAGCCCGCAATGGAAGCACATGGTGGTTGTGATCACCTACGACGAAAATGGCGGCTGGTGGGACCACGTCGCGCCGCCGAAAGGCGATCGCTTCGGTCCCGGCTCGCGCATTCCGGCCATCGTCGTGTCGCCGTTCGCGCGCAAAGGCCACGTTGACCACACCTTCTACGACACCACGTCGATCCTGCGCCTGATCACGCGCGTGTTCGATCTGCCGAAGCTGGAAGGCATCAAGCTGCGTGACGAGGCATTCGCCGCGCAAGGCAAACCCGGGCCGGGCGATTTGACCAACGCGCTGTCGATCTGACCCACGCGGCATCCTAAGCCCGCCGGTTTGAGCCCGCCCGATGGCGGGCTCAGGCTGTTGATTTAGTGGTTTGCAGCGGTTGCGGAGGACCCGGCAAAGCCGGGCCTTAGTGGCAACTGACTGATTTCGCAGCCTGCCCATCGATTCCCTCTCCCCTCGCCCTCTCCCTGAGAGGGGGTGCTCGCTTCGCGAGCAAGGGTTTGTCAACACCCTCAGCCCGCCCTATGGCAGGCTTTTTATTTTTTCCACTATATTCAATTCATCAGTATCAAGATAAAACACGATGACGAACGAATTGGACATGCCATCCGCCGTGGGCAGGCTGGCGGGGCTGACGCTCCTGGTCGCGGAAGACAACCAGATCAACCAAATGGTGCTGGAGGACATGCTGCACAGCGAGGGCGCGCGCTGGGAGCTGGCGGCCGACGGCCGCGAGGCGGTCGAACGGCTGCGTCAACATGGCGCCGGCTATTTCGACTTGGCATTGATCGACATTCAGATGCCGGTCATGGACGGTTTGGAAGCGGCGCGCCAACTGCGCGCCCTCGCCCCCGCCCTGCCGATCGTCGGCCAAACCGCCGGCGATCAGCCGGAAGACCGCGCCCGCTGTCTGGCGGCGGGCATGGTCGACCACATCGCCAAACCGATCGAGCGCGAGCTGATGGTCGCCCGCATCCTGCGCCATGCCCGCAAGACCCAGGCCCCACCCTCGCAGGAGAGGGCGCCCGCGTCGCCTTGGCAGGCCTTGGAGGAACGGTACGCCAGCCAGCCGGTCTTCGTCGGCCAACTGTTGCGCACGTTTCTGCACAGCAACAGCGGTCTCCCCCGTGAACTGCGCGCGGCTCTCGCGCAACAAGACCTTTCCACGCTGGCTGGCCTCGCGCATAGCCTCAAAGGCATGGCGGCCAGCATTGCCGCCCGCGGCCTGCACGCGCGGAGCCTCGCGGTGGAACAAGCCGCGCGGCAGGCTGCGCCGGACCTGTCGGACTTGACCGATAGACTCATCGCCGACTTGGAGGAAACACTGGGACAGATCCAGAAACGTCTCGATCTGTAACAAATTCGAAACTCTCCTATACTGCCCTTATGTTCAATGCCGACTAGGCCTCGACCATGACCACCTCCGGCGATCAATCGATCCAGGCATTGAACCCCGAGCTATACGACGCCCTGTTCCGCGCCATCGCCGAGCACTCGATCAACGTCATCGGCGTGAAAGACCTGGACGGCCGCTATCTTTACGTCAATCCGCAATACGGCCAGCTGTTTCACCACCCGCTCGCCCACTTCATCGGCCATACCGACGCCGAGCTCTTCCCCTCCGACATCGCCACCGCCTTTCGCGCCAACGATCTGCGGGTGCAACAGCAAGGCCAGGCGCTGACCGTCGAGGAAATGGCCTGGGTGGATGGACAAAAGCGGCATTTCCTCTCGGTCAAGTTCCCGATACGCGACCATCACGGCCATCTGTACGCCACGGGACTCATCGCCATCGATATTCACGCGCGCAAAACCACCGAGCAGCAGTTATGGGCCAGCGAGGAGCGCTTCCGCTTGGCGTTCGAACACGCCACGGCCGGCATGGCGATGATCGACATCAACGGCATCATCCTGCGCATCAATCCCCATGGCAGCCATCTGCTCGGCTATGAGCGCGCCGAGCTGGAAGGCAAGCGGCTGAGCACCGTCACCCATCCGCAGGACCGCGCGCGCATGACGAGGCTGATCCGCATGGCCGTGCGCCGCGGCCTCCATCAAGCCAACATCGAGAAGCGCTATTTACACAAGGACGGCCGCGTCCTGCGCTGCCGCGTCGCCATCTCGCTGGTACGTGACGACATGGGCCAGCCGCTGTATTTCATCGCCCACATCAACGACATCACCGAAACCCTGCGCATCGAGGAAGAACTCACCCGGCTCGCCAACACCGACCCGCTCACCAGTGTGGCCAACCGCCGGCCGTTTCTGGAACGCATGCAGCAGGAACTGGCGCGCGTGCGGCGCTATGGCACGCAGGCATGCTGCCTGATGCTCGATTTCGACCACTTCAAGCACATCAACGATCACTGGGGACACAGCACCGGCGACGCCGTGCTGCAGTATTTCAGCCGAGCGTGCCAGCAGCGCCTGCGCGCAACCGACTTGCTGGGAAGGCTGGGGGGGGAGGAGTTCGCCATTCTGATGCCGGACACGCCGCTGGAAGGCGCGCGCGAACTGGGCGAGCAACTGCGTAGCTGGGTGGAGACGCATCCGCTGGAAATCGGCAAACAGCGCATCCCCTTCAGCATCAGCCTGGGGCTCACCACGCTGCGCGCGGATGACAAAAACCCGGACCAGGTGCTATCGCGCACCGACGAAGCGCTTTACCGCGCCAAAGACCGCGGCCGCAATCGTTTGGAGACCGTTTAGGGTCTCCTAAGCCACCGTGTCCTTGGTCGGCATCAGCACCCCTTGTCCAAGCAGCACGGCAAACTCGGCCGCGGGCAGCGGCTTGGCCAGCAAGTAGCCTTGCACCAGATCGCACCCCTCGGCCAGCAGGAACTGCCACTGCTCGATGGTTTCCACCCCTTCGGCCACCACCTTCATATTCAGCGTCTGGGCCATGTTGATGACCGCCTTGGCGATTTCGCAATCGTCGCTGTCTTCCGGAATATCCAGCACGAAGGAGCGGTCGATCTTCAGCTTATCGGCCTTGAAGCGCTTGAGGTAGGACAGACTGGAGTAACCGGTGCCGAAATCGTCAATCGACAATTGCATGCCCATGCGCTTGATGGCATCGATGGTTTGCTCGGTGGAATCGACGTCCTCCATCACCACGCTTTCGGTCACCTCGATATCCAACGCCCGCCCGGGCAGGCCGTTGGCCGATACCGCACGCTCCAGCGTCGACACGAGCTCGGCTTGGCGGAACTGTAGCGCCGACAGGTTGATCGCTAGCGAAATTTCCGGCAGGTCCGCGGAGCGCCAAGCGGCCAGTTGCCGGCACGCCTCGCGAATCACCCAATTGCCCAGTTGCACGATAAAGCCGCGTTCCTCGGCCACGTCGATGAAGCGGTTCGGTCCGAGCAAGCCCAGCGCGGGGTGGTTCCAGCGGATCAGCGCCTCGGCGCCGACGATGCGCCCGGAGCGCATATCGACCTGCGGCTGGTAATGCAACATAAATTCGTTGCGGTCGAGCGCGAAGCGCAGCTGACTCTCGATCGCCAGAATCTCGTGCGCCCGGGCATTGAGGTCGGCGGTATAGAACTTGAAGCTGTTGCGGCCGAACGACTTGGCGTGATACATCGCCGCGTCGGCGTTGCGCACCAACATGTCGAAGTCGTGGCCGTCCTCCGGGTAGATGCTGATGCCGATCGACGGGGTGATGCTGATCGAATGATTATGCAGATCGACCGGCGGCGCGAAGGCATGGATGATGCGTTCGGCCACCACGGCCGCCTCGCCGGGATCGACGATCGCGGGCAGCATGATAATGAATTCGTCGCCCCCCTGGCGCGCCACCATCTGCCCCGGCGCCAGCACCGACTTGATGCGGTCGGCGGCGACCTGCAGCAGCGTGTCGCCGGCCGAGTGGCCGAGCGACTCGTTGATGGTCTTGAAGCGGTCCAGGTCGAGCAACAAGAGCGCCAGGTGCAGGTTGTCGCGCCCGGCGGCGGTGATGGCGAGTTCTGTGCGGTCTTGCAATTGGGCGCGGTTGGGCAGACCAGTGAGCACATCGAAGTGCGCCAGGAACTGGATGCGTTCGTCGGCGGCGCGCCGTTCCGACTGATCGCTGAATATCGCCACGTAATGGGTCAGCTCGCCCAACGCGCTCTTCACCACATTGATTGCCAGCCATTCGGGGTAGATTTCGCCGTTCTTGCGCCGGTTCCATATCTCGCCCTGCCAGAACCCCTGGCTGCCCAACTGCTGCCACATCTGTGTGTAGAAAGCGTTCTCATGCCGCCCCGACGACAAAATGCTCGGCTTTTGCCCCAGCACTTCCTGCTGGCTGTACCCGGTGATATCGCTGAACGCGCGGTTGACGATGCGAATGCGCAAATCGCCATCGGTGATCATGATGCCTTCGGTCGTGTTCTCGAACACCTTGGCCGCCAGCTGCATGCGTTCCTCGGCGCTCCGACGTTCGGAAATGTCGCGCACCATGCGCCATACCGCGTTGATGCGGCCGCTCGAATCGCGCATCGCCACCGTCTTGACGCTCACCGGCACCGGGTTGCCGAAACGGTTCAGATAGGAGGCCTCGAATTCGTCGCAGTAGCCGAAGCGCAGCACCTTGTTGTCCAGGTTGAAGTGTTCGAGCGCCTCGCTCTCTTGCGCCACCAACGACCAGAAATTTTGCAGCTTGAGCTGGTCGAGGCTGTAACACATCAGATTGAGAAAAGCCGGATTGGCATCGATGACCTGGCCATCGAGGGAACTGATGACGATGCCGTCGAGATTGGACCAGAACAACTCGCGGTATTTGGTTTCCGAGCGGCGCAACGCCTCTTCCATTTCGCGCCGGCGCGCGATATCGGCCTCAAGCGCGATGGTCTTGGCACGCAACTCATCGAACAGACGCTTGAGCTCGGAGCGCGTCCATTCCAAATGGCGTCCCAAACGGCCGATTTCGTCGCCGCGCGCCCAATCGAAATGCCCCTCGAGCTTGAGCTCGGCCAGCTGGGTGGCTTGGTGCGTCAATTCACGGATCGGTCGCAGGAAACGGGAATGCAACAACGCCATGATCAACAGCATCGACAACACGATCTGCGCCAACAGCGTCATCACCATGTGCTGCAGGTCGCTCTTGAGCTGATTGGCCAAATGCTCGGTATCGAAGACGATGGTGACGAGGCCGATTTCCTCCCCACGGTAGATCACCGGCTTTTGCAGCACCGATACCGAGCCGATGGCGCGGTCGCTGCGCATGGAAGAGAGGAAAACGGTGTTCGACTGGGTATCGGTCACGCGGATCGACACCACGCGCGGATCGTCCATGACCGATTCGATCAGCGGCGCGCCCGACTGCCGGCTGAGGTTCCATAACGGCTCCTGCATGCCAAGCGCCAAAATATCCAGCACGCGGCGCTCATCGGTGGCCAGCGCCGCGGTGGCTGTTTCGCGCTGCAAATTCAAGGTCAGGGCGCCGATCAACACCACCGGGATCAACACCCCCAGCAGGACCGCGATCAGAAATACAGTGCGCAACGACAGTACGGCGGAAAAACCGGCTTTTACGTTCGACGTTGTCATGCGATCTCAGTCCGTCCAAATCACCCATCAAGGCGGGTGGTTGAATAATGTCGATCATCTTTCAGTAAATTATACACATACATCATTATTTAACTTAGTTTGTCGTTATGTCTTTTTATTTATAACTTGACGAAATTTCCGCAAAGACAGAAATACCGTCGTATTGACAGGCCATTGGATTGCCTTGCTTTAGGCTAATGCCTACAATCGGTTCATTTTCTATTCTGGATCGATAACATGGCTGACAAGACTTATGACCTTGTAGTGACAGCGCGCTGGATGATCACCGTCGAAAAAGACGGCGAGGTGCTGGAGAACCATGCTCTGGCCATCCGCGATGGCGTGATCGAGGCGATTCTACCCGCCGCGCAGGCCGCCTCGCTGCCCGCCACCCGTCACGTCAAGCTCGACAGCCATGTCCTGATGCCCGGTCTGATCAACCTGCATGGCCACTCCGCCATGACGCTTTTGCGCGGCCTGGCCGACGACATGGCGCTGATGGACTGGTTGACCGGCTATATCTGGCCGGCCGAAGGCAAACACGTGCGCGACGACTTCGTGTTCGACGGCGCAAGGCTTGCCATGGCGGAAATGATCCGCTGCGGCACCACCACCATCAACGACATGTATTTTTTCCACGGCGCCATGGCGCGCGCCGGGCTGGCCGCGGGGGTACGTACTTTCGTCGGCTGCTCGATTCTGGAATTCCCCACCAACTACGCCGTCACCGCCGATGATTATCTGAGCAAGGCGCTGGCGGAACGGCGCGAATTCCTTGGCGAGGAGCTGGTGACGTTCACCCTGGCGCCGCACGCGCCCTACACGGTCAGCGACGAAACCTTCCAAAAAGTGGTCACCCTGGCCGAACAGGAAGACATGCTGATCCACTGCCATATCCACGAAACCGGCGGCGAGGTGGACACCAGCCTCAAGGAATATCATCAGCGGCCGCTGTCGCGCCTCAAAGCGCTGGGCTTGTTGTCGCCGCGCCTGATCGCCGCGCACATGGTGCACCTGTCGCCCGAAGAGATCGAGCTCGCCGCCAGCCATGGCATTTCGGTGGCGCACAATCCGTCGTCCAATATGAAACTCGCCTCCGGCATCGCGCCGATCCCGCAAATGCTGGCCGCCGGGGTCAATGTCGGCATTGGCACCGACGGCGCCGCCTCCAACAACAAGCTCGATATGCTGGCCGAGACACGGCTGGCCGCGCTGCTGGCCAAAGTCGGCACGCTCGATCCGACGGCGGTGCCCGCCGCGGTGGCGTTGCGCATGGCCACGCTCAACGGCGCCAAGGCGCTCGGCATCGACGATCGCACGGGCAGCCTGAAAGCCGGTAAGCAGGCCGACGTCATCGCCATCGATCTATCGGCACTGGAAACCGCGCCGGCCTTCGACCCCATCTCGCATGTGGTATATGCCGCTGGCCGCGAACAAGTCAGCCACGTATGGGTCAAAGGACAATCGCTGATGAGCGAGCGTAAACTGCTGACTCTGGATGAAAGCGCGCTGAAGGCCAAGGCAGAGGACTGGCGCCACCGTATCGTGAGTACCAAATGAGCATGGATATCAACGTCGACGAAAGCGAGCTGGAGAAATTCAGCGAGCTGGCACACAAGTGGTGGGACCGCGAGAGCGAGTTCAAACCGTTGCACGACATCAACCCGCTGCGGCTCGGTTTTATCGACGGCCACGCGAAACTTGCCGGCAAGCAGGTGCTGGATGTCGGCTGCGGCGGGGGCATTTTGGCCGAGAGCATGGCGCAGGCGGGGGCATCGGTGTGCGGCATCGACCTGGCGAAAAAATCGCTCAAGGTGGCGCAGCTGCACAGTCTGGAGTCCGGCGTGGCGGTCGATTACCGCTGCGTGCCGGTCGAGGCGCTGGCGGCGGCCGAACCGGCGCAGTACGACGTGGTCACCTGCATGGAAATGCTTGAGCACGTGCCGTCGCCGTCAAGCGTGATCGCCAGTTGCGCCCAATTGGTCAAACCCGGCGGCTGGGTATTCTTTTCCACGCTCAACCGTCACCCGATGGCCTATATGCAAGCGATCATCGGCGCCGAATACCTGCTAGGCATGCTGCCGCGCGGGACGCATGATTATGCACGCTTCATCAAGCCGTCCGAGCTGTCGCGGATGCTGCGTCAGCAAGACCTGGAGCTGGTCGAGCTGACCGGCATGCATTACAACCCGCTCGCCAAGATCTATTCGCTTGGCGGCGACACCATGGTCAACTATCTGATCGCCACGCGCCGCGCGGTCTAATTTCCGCCGCGTCGGTTTGGGCGTATTCGCCACCGGCAATACGCCCAAACCCGCCTCCTCGCGCCATCTTCCCTTGCGCCAGATCACACGCGGGCGCGCATCGCCGATTTTTCGCTCGCCCTATCAGTTGTCATCCAGGTAGAATGATTGTCCATTGTTTGACAAACAAACAATATAATTTTATTTAATATATTATAAATAAACTGCATTGCACCACGACCTGTAAGCGGGAGCCGTTATGTCATTCAAGGCCAACGATTCGCTGACCGAACAAATTGCCCAATACCTCGAACAACGCATCATCTTGGGAGAAATGAAGCCCAGCGAACGGATTCAAGAGCTGCGCATCGCCGCCGAGCTGGAAGTCAGCCGCGGTTCTGTGCGCGAGGCCTTGCTGATCTTGCAGCGGCGGCACCTGGTGGATATTTTTCCGCGCCGCGGCGCCGTGGTGGCCAGCATCACCCCGCGCGACGTCAAAGATTTCTTCGAACTGTGGCTCATGCTGTTCGATCACGTGGTGTGCAATCTGGCGCAGAATTGGAAGAACGACGACCTGGCCGGTTTTTTCGAGCTGATGACGCAGATGGACCAGTGCCAGCGCCAAGGCGATCTGCAAGGTTTCTATCAGCACGGCATGGACTTCCTGCGCACGCTTTACCTCTATGCCGACAACCGCTATCTGAGCAACGCGCTTGCCGATCTATTCCCGCTGACGCAACGTTGCCTGTACGCCATCCTGCGCGCCGGCCAGACGCAAATCGCCCGCACCCACCGTTTCCTGGAAGACCTGCTCAAAGTGGTGATCGAACGCGATGTGGCGCGGCTGCACCGCATGGTGACCGACTTCGGCGCCGGCTATAGCCAGTTGGCGCAGGCGTCGGCCGAGGCGCTGCAAGGCCGCGGGGGCCGCTAGCCACGGCGGTATTCGACGAATGCGAAGCGCACGCCGCCGGCGCTGACGAGCGCTTCGCGCGCCGTTTCGCGCCAGCCAGCCGATAGAAACTCGGGAAAATACGCATCGCCAGCCACCGTAAGGTCGATCTCGGTCAACAACAGACGGTCGGCTCGCGCCAGCGCCAGCGCATACAACTCGGCGCCGCCGATCAGACACACCTCGTCCACATCGCCGGCCAAGCTCAGCGCCTCATCCACGCCGTGCGCGGTTTCCACGCCATCGGCGCGCCAATCGCGCTGGCGCGTCACCACGATGTTGCGCCGGCCCGGCAACGGGCGGCCGATCGATTCATAGGTCTTGCGCCCCATGATTACCGGCTTGCCGAGCGTCAACGCCTTGAAATGTTGCAGATCTTCCGGCAAACGCCACGGCAGGCGGTTATCGACGCCGATCACGCGGTCGGCGGCCATGGCGGCCACCAAGCTCAAAAGCGGCCTCGTCATACCGCCACCGGCGCTTTGATATGCGGATGCGGGTCGTAGCCTTCCAAGACGAAATCCTCGAAGCGGAAGGCGAACAAGTCGGTCACCGCCGGATTGATGCGCATGACCGGCAGCTGCCGCGGCGCGCGCGCTAGCTGCTCGCGCGCCTGCTCGAAGTGATTGCTATAGAGATGGGCATCGCCCAGCGTATGCACGAAGTCGCCCGGCTGCAGGCCGCAAACGTGGGCCACCATCTGGGTCAGCAGCGCGTAGCTGGCGATATTGAACGGTACGCCGAGGAAAATATCCGCCGAACGCTGATACAACTGACACGACAGCTTGCCGCCGGCAACGTAGAACTGAAACAGCGAATGGCAAGGCGGCAGCGCCATTTGCTCCACCAGCGCCGGATTCCAGGCCGACACGATCAACCGGCGCGAATCCGGATTGCGGCGGATCATCTCCACCACCTGGGCGATTTGATCGATCTTGCCGCCGTCCGGCGTGGGCCAGCTACGCCATTGGTATCCGTACACCGGCCCCAGATCGCCGTGCTCATCGGCCCACTCGTCCCAGATCGACACACCGTTTTCCTTCAGATAACGGATATTGGTATCGCCGGACAAAAACCACAGCAACTCATGGACGATGGACTTCAGGTGCAGTTTTTTAGTGGTCACGAGCGGGAACCCCTCGCTCAGATCAAAGCGCATCTGATAACCGAACACCGATCGGGTACCGGTGCCGGTACGGTCCGATTTGTCCTGACCGTGCGCCAGCACGTGCTGCATCAAGTCCAGATACTGTTTCATGGGGCCTCTGACGATGGGATGGCAAAACGCTTCGATTGTACCGAATCCGAGGCAAGCGCGACTAGAGTCGCCCTATTCTGAAAGTAGCTTCCCACACCTTAAATACGATAACATCCCGGGGGAAAATCCCTCTGATGCCTTGAAGCGCGACAATGGCCGAAGATTCAGACCTCGAACGAACAGAAGCAGCAACCGGCAAACGGCTGGAGCAGGCACGTTCCCAAGGTAACGTCCCGCGTTCGCGCGAACTGTCGACCTTTGCCCTCACCATGACCGGCGTGGCCATGCTGATGACGCAAGGCGGCAAGCTGTCGCATTACGTCATGGAGCTGGCGCGGCGCACGCTGACCTTCGACCATGCCGCGGCGGTCTCGCCCGACACCATGCTGGAACGATTCAAGGACGCCATCTTCGGCAGCCTGTGGCAACTCGCGCCCATGCTGGCCACCCTCTTCCTGGTGGCCTTATTCGTGCCGATGCTGGTCGGCGGCTGGAATTTCACCACGCAGGCGATCGAGCCCAACTTCGGCAAATTCAAACTGCTCGGCGGCATCAAACGGATGGTATCGCTCAACGCGCTGACCGAGGCGGTCAAAGCGATCCTCAAATCCGTGCTGATAGGCGGCGTCGGCACCCTGGTGATCTGGAACCAGCGCCAGGAGATCATCAGCCTTGGCCAGATGCCGCTGGAGTCAGGCATCTTCAAGCTGCTCGACATGATGATTCACGACTTCTTCATCATCGCCGGCGCCATGATCCTGCTCGTCGCCATCGACGTGCCCTTCCAATTGTGGAGCTATCACAAGAAGCTGCGCATGACCAAGGAAGAGGTCAAGCGGGAATACAAGGAACAAGAAGGCTCGCCCGAGGTGAAGGGCAAGATCCGCCAGATGCAGCGAGAAGCGGCACGCCGGCGCATGATGCAGGCCGTGCCGACCGCCAACGTCATCGTCACCAACCCAACCCATTACGCGGTGGCGTTGTTATACAAGGAAGGCATGCGCGCGCCGCAGGTGGTGGCCAAGGGTTCGCTGCTCTTGGCGGAAAAGATCATCGACTTGGCGCACGAGCATCGCGTGGCCATCATGCGCGTGCCGAGCTTCGCCCGTGCGCTGTATTTCAACACAGAACCGGGCGACGAGATCCCAGCGCGGCTCTATGCCGCGGCGGCCCAGGTGCTGGCTTACGTGCATCAATTGAAGCTGTACGAGATCAACGGCGGCCTGGCGCCGGTTTATCCCGATCAAATCGAGGTCCCGGCGGATCTTGACCCACAAAGCAAACGCCAGCATGATGCGGCGCCTGGCGCGAGCGAATAATCAGGCATGGACAATTTCCTAGATTTTTTAAAAAAAGTGAATTATTCGGCCCTGGCGGGACCGATTCTCATCATCCTGATCTTGATGATGATGGTCCTGCCACTGCCGCCGCTCCTGCTCGACATCTTCTTCACGTTCAACATCGCGGTATCGGTCATCGTGCTGCTCGTTGGCGTCAACGTGCGCAAGCCGCTGGATTTTTCCGCCTTTCCCGCCATCCTGCTGATTACCACGCTGTTGCGCTTGTCGCTCAACGTCGCCTCGGCGCGGATCATTTTGCTCAACGGCCATACCGGCCCGTCGGCGGCCGGCCACGTGATCGAATCGTTTGCCCGCTTCCTGGTGGGCGGCAACGTCGCCATCGGTATCGTGGTATTCGTGATCATCACCATCATCAACTTCGTGGTGATCACCAAGGGCGCCGGACGTATCGCTGAAGTAAGCGCCCGCTTCACTTTGGACGCCATGCCCGGCAAGCAGATGGCCATCGACGCCGACCTCAACGCCGGCCTGATCGGCGAGGACGAAGCGCGCAAGCGTCGCTCCACCATCGCCGAGGAAGCCAACTTCTTCGGCGCCATGGACGGTGCCTCCAAGTTCGTGCGCGGCGATGCCATGGCCGGCATCATGATCATTCTGATCAATATCGTCGGCGGCTTGATTGTCGGCGTGGTGCAGCACGACCTGGCCGTCGGCGACGCCGCCACCACCTATACGCTGCTGACCATCGGTGACGGTCTGGTGGCGCAGATCCCGGCGCTGATCATCTCCACCGCCGCCGGTATCGTCGTGTCGCGCGTCGGCACCGACAAAGACCTGTCCGAAATGCTGTTGGGGCAGCTGTTCACTCAGCCGCGCGTGCTCAACATCACCGCCGGCGTGATCGGCATGATCGGCATCATTCCCAACATGCCGCACTTCGCCTTCCTGCTGATCGCCACCCTCTTGGCGACGCTGGCGCGGCAGATGTCCAAGCGCGAAGTAGCGACGCGGCAGGCGGAGCAAAAAGCCGAGGCCGCGTCGCGCGTCGCGCGCGAACAGCCGACGGCCGAAGTCAGCTGGAGCGACGTGCAGCACGTGGATCAGCTTGGTCTGGAAGTCGGCTACCGTCTCATTCCGCTGGTGGACCGCAACCAGGACGGCGAACTGCTGCGGCGCATCCGCGGCATCCGCAAAAAGATCGCCCAGGAGTTGGGCTTCCTGGTGCCGGCGGTGCATATCCGCGACAACCTGGAAATCAAGCCCAACGCCTATCGCATTCTGCTCAAGGGCGTCGAAATCGGCCGGGGCGAAGCCTTCATCAACCAAATGCTGGCCATCAACCCCGGCAAAGTATTGGGTGAAATGATCGGCATGAACACCACGGATCCGGCCTTCGGCTTACCGGCGGTATGGATCGACGCCGCCAAGCGCGAAGAGGCGCAAGCTTTGGGCTATACCGTCGTCGACACCAGCACCGTGGTGGCGACGCACATCTCCAACCTGCTGCACACCCATGCGGCCGAGCTGTTGGGCCGGGAAGAAGTACAGGCGCTGATCACCCACTTGACCAAGGATTCGCCCAAATTGGTCGAGGACCTGGTGCCCAAGGTGGTGCCGATCGGCACCTTGCAAAAAGTATTGCAGCAGTTGCTGTCCGAGGGGATTCACATCCGCGACATGCGCTCGATCGTCGAAACGCTGGCCGACCACCTCGCCACCACGCAGGATATCGACGAACTCGCGGCGGCGGTGCGCACCGTGTTGGGACGGGTCATCGTCCAGCAATTGTTCCCGGGAGAAACCGAGCTGCCGCTGTTGACGCTCGATCCGGCGCTGGAAAACGTTCTGATGCAGGCGGTGCAATCCAAGGCGGGCGGCGGACTGGAGCCGGGACTCGCGGAAAATCTGCTCGCCAGCGCGGCGCAGGAATCGGAGCATGCCGAAGTACAAGGCTTCAATCCGGTTTTGCTGACGCCGCCGGCGCTCAGACCGCTATTGGCACGTTTTTTACGCCGCCCCCTGCCACAGTTGCGGGTAATTTCGCATAATGAGATACCGGATAATAAATCAATTCGTATAATTGCCGTCATTGGAGGCAACAAGGGTTAACGACAGATGGTGGTGAAAAAGTACTTCGGAAAGACCACGCGCGACGCACTGCGCCAAGTTCGTGAAGAACTGGGCGCGGATGCCCTGATCCTGTCGAACCGCCCGACACAGGGCGGCGGCGTCGAGATCATGGCCGTGGCCGACGCCGACGTCGCCAACCTGGCCTCCACGCTGTCGACCTCGTCCGGCAGCCGTCATCCGCCGCGTAATGCGCCGTCGCCCACACACGGCACCGCCGTCAACCGAGCGCTGGCGCGCACCTACGCCATGCCGGTCGAGCCGCTGGCCGCCCCCCCGGCCCCCGTCGCGCGGCCGGAGCCGCCGCGCCAAGCCGCCCCCGTCTATGCGCAGCCCCCGATGGATACGCCCGCCGCGCGCGCCGTGCCGCCGACCCTGCGCCAAAGCGCGCCGCAGCAGGAGCCGCCGCCGCGCACGGCCGTGCGTGAGGTGAGCCAGCGGATGGCCGCCGTGGCGCAAGCCGAGGCCGAAACCAACGAAATGGCCACCGAGCTGAAGGAAATCGGCGACGAGATCAAGCTTTTGCGCAGCCTGTTGCAAAGCCAGCTTGCCAGCTTCGCCTGGAACGACATGGAAGGGCGCGCGCCCAACCGTATCGAGCTGTTCAAACATCTGTTGTCCACCGGGCTCAGCTCGACGTTGATCCGTCAATTGATCGACAAGCTGCCGGGGCAGTACAACGGCGACACCGCGCTCAAGTGGGCCCGTTCGGCGCTGCTGCACAATCTGCGTTGCGCCGAAGCCGATAACGAAATCATGCAGCGCGGCGGCATCTACGCGTTGGTCGGACCGACCGGCGTCGGCAAGACCACCACGGTAGCCAAGCTCGCGGCGCGCGCCACGATGAAGTTCGGCCCTCAGCACGTGGCGCTGATCACCACCGACAGCTATCGGATCGGCGCGCAGGATCAGTTGCGCATCTACGGTAAAATCCTCGGCGTGCCGGTATTCTCGATTCAGAACGAGGGTGATCTGCAATTGACGCTGGCCGATTTGTCCACGCGCCATATCATTTTCATCGATACGGTCGGCATGGGGCAGCGCGACGCGCGCGTGGCGAGCCAGATCGGCATGTTCGCCGCCATGGACCGTCCCGTGGAACGCATCCTGGTCATGGCGGCCAACGCCGATGGCCACACGCTGGAAGACGTGGTGCGCAATTACCAGGGTCAAGGCCTTGCAGGCTGCATTTTGTCGAAGATCGATGAAAGCGTGTCGCTCGGCGCGAGCTTGGACATCGTGATCCGCAATCGCCTGAAGGTGTGCTATATCACCAACGGCCAGCGCGTGCCGGAAGACTTGCACAATGCGCACGGCACGTTTCTGGTCGACCGCGCGCTCAAAGCCCCCTACTCCAGCTCGCCGTTCACCATGCAGAATGACGAGCTGCAGATCCTCAACGCGGCGCAGGCGGGCTGGTTATGATGTTGCAGCAAGATCAAGCCGCCAGTCTGCGCCGCCTCAATGCCCGGCCGGCACGCGCCCCGAGCTTCGCCTTCATCGGTTCGGAAGGCTCGGGCACGAGCACGCTGGTGACGGAGCTCGCGGTGGGCGTGGCCTATGCCGGCGGCCAGCCGCTGGTGGTCGACTGCCGCGAAGGGCAGCATATTGCGCGCCGGCTTGGCGTGCCGACCACGGCCACGCTGGAGACCCAGGTCATCAGCATGAATGGCTTGGAAGAAATGACGGCGCGGTCGCGCCAAGGCGTGGTTCTGGTCAATCTGTACGCTAGGCCGGAAGAGCGCGCGCTCTTCTCGTCCCAACTGTGGTTGCGGCTGGGCGCGGAATTCGCCGCGCAGGAGCGCGACGCCACGGCGTTGCTGATCGACGTTCCCAATCCGGCGATCGACCCCGTTCCGGCTTGCGTCGCCGACAATCTGGTGCTGGTGCTGACACCGCAGGCGGAATCGCTGACCATGGCCTATGCCACCATCAAGCGCCTTGCCACCCAATATGGCCGCACCTGCTTTAACGTGCTGGTCAATCGCGCCCGCCACCTGGAGGAAGCGCGCGAGCTGTTCGCTCGGCTGTCGTCGGTCGCCGGCGAGTTTCTCACCGTCGCGCTGCGCTGGGTCGGTTTCGTGCCCGAAGACAGCGCGGTACGCCGCAGTCTGGCACTGCACCGCCCCTCCACCGAGGCGTTTCCGCAAAGCGAATCCAGCATTGCCTTTGCCCAATTGGCCGCTGTGCTGCCACAATGGCATACAACAGATGTAATACAGAATAATACTGGGTACATGGATATGCTGATTGCCGCGTCGAGAGACTGGGCGGAAAGCGAGGGAGCCGTCTGATGACCAACCAAATGCCATCCAAAGTAGCGGCGGGCTACCATCCCGCCGCGCATGGCGGCGACCTGATCCTGGACATCACCCAGTATGCCCCGATGGTCAAAAAAATCGCCGGTATCTTGATTTCGCGTCT
The DNA here is from genome assembly GCF_019232825.1 of Paludibacterium sp. Lineage (GTDB taxonomy): Bacteria > Pseudomonadota > Gammaproteobacteria > Burkholderiales > Chromobacteriaceae > Paludibacterium. Next base: position 71,140 of record NZ_JAFAND010000127.1, read on the forward strand.
GCCGGCGTCCATCGAGCTCGACGATCTGATCCAGGTCGGCATCATCGGCCTCATCGATGCCGCGCGCCAGTTCGATCCCAGTCAGGGCGTGCAATTCGAAACGTTTGCCAGTCAACGGGTGCGCGGTGCGATGCTCGACGAGCTGCGGCGGGAAGACTGGATGCCGCGCCAGGCGCGCCGCCACGCCAAACAGATCGAAGAAGCGATCAACACGCTGGAGCAGCGGTTCGGCCGCAGCCCGCTCGAATCGGAGATCGCCGACGAAATGGCGATGCCCTTGGCCGATTACCAAGAACTCTTAGGCGAATGCAAGGGACTGACCCTATTGCATTACGAGGATTTCACCGACGACGACGGCGATCCGCTGGCCGCCCTGTCGAGCCTCGTCGACAGCAGCAGCCCCGACCCGCTCGCCACGCTGTCGGACGGTGATTTCCGCCAATCATTGATCGACGCCATCACGCAGTTGCCGGAGCGCGACCAGCTGTTGATGGCGCTGTATTACGAACAAGAACTGAACTTGAAGGAAATCGGCGCCGTGCTGGGCGTATCGGAATCCCGAGTCAGCCAGCTGCACAGTCAGGCGATCGTGCGGTTGCGGGCAAAGCTAAAAGACTGGCTTTAAAGCCGACTCTAGGGTAAAACGCAGACAAGCAATAACTATAACGAACAATATCGGATCAGGCTCGTGGACAAGATCAGCATCATCGCTATCATTGGCGGCTTTTCCGCCATTATTGCCGGCCAGGCCATGGAAGGCGGCAACGTCTCCTCCCTGCTGCAACTGACCGCCTTCATGATTGTCATCGGCGGCACACTCAGTGCCGTCATGCTGCAAAGCACACCCAAGCAATTCGTCACCGGCCTGCGCATGCTGCGCTGGGTGATCGTCCCGCCGGCATTCAACCACGAAAGCATGATCCGCGAGGTGGTGAACTGGAGCCAAAGCGCCCGCCGCGGCGGCCTGCTGTCGCTCGAGGGGTTCGTCAACATGCAGCGAGATCCGTTTACCCGCAAAGCGCTGCAAATGCTGGTCGACGGCGGCGAGCCGGATACGCTGAGAAGCGTCATGGAAGTCGAGATCACCATGTTCGAACATGCGCGCCGCCAAGCGGCCAAGATCTGGGAATCGGCCGGCGGCTACTCGCCGACGCTGGGGATTCTGGGCGCGGTGCTCGGCCTGATTCACGTGATGGAAAACCTGACCGATCCGTCTAAGCTCGGCGCCGGTATCGCCGTCGCCTTCGTGGCCACGGTCTATGGCGTGGGTTCGGCCAACCTGCTGTTTCTGCCGATCGCCAACAAACTGAAAAACATCATTTCCAGCGAAGTGGCGATGAAGGAACTGGTGGTCGAGGGCATCGTCGCCATCGCCAACGGCGAAAATCCGCGCATCATCGAAACGCGGTTGCGCGGCTTCCTGGCCATGCACGAATGACCGCGCGGCGCGGTTCTCCGCGCCGGTTCAGGCCGGTCTGACGAGTGTCCCCGCCGCCGGCTTTCTGAAATATCCCGTCAGCAGTTTCACCATGTCGGGGTCCATCAATACCGGCCCCTTCAACGGCGCAACGCTGCCGCCGTCGCGACTGCCTAGATAACACCAGCGATCGAAGTGATGCTCGGCCACCAGGCCGCTGACCTCGTCGCGCTCGACGATGGCCACCGCGCCCGGATACGGCCAGTCTCGCTCTGCCAGCCGCGCCAGCGCCGACTGCAACCGCGCGTTGTGCGCCGCCGCCGACTCGCGGCCGATGCAGGCGCCCTGGCAGCGTCCGGCGCCACGGCCGTCACAGGGCTGTCCCTTGCGGCTGGTAACCCGTTCGACGCCCAGCACCCACTGACATAGCCCTTGTGACTGGGCAAGCTCCTTGAGCGCCTTCTTGGCGTCGCGCGGCGTGCGGAACAAACCATAGTGCGGCGTGGCGCCGCTGGATGGCAGCACGCCGCCATGAACGATCTCGGGCCGCAAGAAGCCATCCTCGCCCGGCACGAGCCCCACGGTGCAAACCTCGCTCGCCATCCGTCCTTTGGCATTGAGCCGCGGCCGCAGGGTTTTCAACAGCACGATGTCGAGCAGCGCGGAACCGAACTCGCCCAGGGTCTCGTGCCATTCGATGCGGCCGGCTTGCTCGGCCAGTTGCAAGGCTTTGCCATGTCCTGGAGAGAAATGGGCGAGCACCCCCCGGCGCAAGTTGTTGTCGTGACCGACATAGAGCGGCAAGCCGCCGCGGTCGTAAACACAATAGACCCCCGGGACGTCCGGCAAGGCGTCGAAAGTCTCGGCGTCCATGCCGGCCGGCGGCGCGCTCTGCCCCAGCAAGGCCTCGGCGGCGGCGGCGACCGTCTCCTGCCCGAGCGCCGCGCCGGCCGCCAGCAGAAAGCGGTAGACCGCCTCCGCGTCCGCCAACGCGCGGTGCCGCTCGGGCAGCACGATATCGTGCCGCGCCATCACCGCGTCCAGATTGTGCTTGTACTCGTGCGGATAAAGCGTGCGCGACAGTTTGACCGAACACAGCGTCTCGCTTTGCAGCCGCAATCCGGCACGCTTGAACTCGTTTTTCAACACGCCGTAATCGAAGCGAACGTTATGCGCGATCAACAGACGGCCGGCTAGCCGCTGCTTGATCGTCTCGGCCAGGTCGGCAAAACTCGGCGCGCCGGCGACCATGTCGTCGCTGATGCCGGTCATATTCTGGATAAAAGCCGGGATAGGCTGACCGGGATTGATCAGGGAATCGAAGCGTTCGACCCGGTCGCCGTCGATCAGGATAAGCCCGATTTCGGTGATGCGGTCACGCGCGAGGTGGCCCCCGGTGGTTTCAAGGTCGACAATGGCACAAGGACGGGAAAAAGGCATCGATGACATTCGGGAGAGCGGTCGGCGGGAAGCTGGCAGCGCGAATAGTTTCAAGAAGTTTATTTTACTGCCTGAAGGGAAAAATTCCTATATTCCTTGACACCGAAGGACTGCCTCGCTAGAATCCCCTTCTCTTACAGCGCACCCGTAGCTCAGTTGGATAGAGTATCTGGCTACGAACCAGAGGGTCGGGCGTTCGAATCGCTCCGGGTGCGCCACAAGATTCAGTCCCTATAGTTTAGCGGTTAGAACACTGCCCTTTCACGGCGGCGGCCGGGGTTCGATTCCCCGTGGGGACGCCAGTTTTGCACCCGTAGCTCAGTTGGATAGAGTATCTGGCTACGAACCAGAGGGTCGGGCGTTCGAATCGCTCCGGGTGCGCCAAAATTCAGTCCCTATAGTTTAGCGGTTAGAACACTGCCCTTTCACGGCGGCGGCCGGGGTTCGATTCCCCGTGGGGACGCCAGCTTGACACGATAGGCTTCCAGCAATGGAAGCCTTTTTCGTTTGTCCGCGATAGTTATATTTTCCACTATCTGTAAATTAGAAAATCATCATTTATGCCGTATTTTGATGGGCGTACCCTAATTCCATACGCACAAAGGGGTTTCTCATGTACGGTAATACCCATCTGCCTTGCCTGTTTATCGACCTGGAAAAAATCCGCCACAACACCCGTGTGATGGTACAGCGCTGCCACGATGCCGGCATTGCCGTGGCCGGCGTGGTCAAGTTGCTGCGCGGCTCGCCGGAGGTGGCGCAAGTGATGCGCGAAGCCGGCGTCGATTGGATCGCCGATTCGCGCCTGGACAACCTCGCGCGCCTGGAAGACTGCGGCTTGCCACGGCTGTTGCTGCGATTGCCCTCTCCCCAGCAGGCCGGTGAAACCGTGCGCCACAGCGAGATCTCGCTCAATTCGGAAGCCGTGACGTTGCGGGCGCTATCCGCCGCGGCCGGCCGGGCGGGCCGCACGCACAAAGTGATCGTCATGCAAGACCTGGGGGATCTGCGCGAAGGCTGTTACGACGAAGCCGAAACGCAGGAACTCGCGCGCTTGGTCCTACAGCTCCCCCACCTCGAGTTGGCCGGCATCGGCGCCAATCTGGCGTGCTACGGCGGTGTCGCGCCCTCGCCGCAAAACCAGCAACGGCTGGTGGCGATCGCCCAGCGCATTCGGCGCGATTTGTCCTGCGACTGCCCGATCGTCTCAGGCTGCAATTCGGCGGCATCCTTCATGCTGCTCGACGGCACCCTGCCCGCCGGCATGAACCAGCTGCGGCTCGGCGCCTCGCTCTTGATGGGCATTGGCCTGAACGACAATCCCATCCCCGGCCTGATGCAAGACACCCTCTGGCTCGAAGCGGAAATCATCGAGCTGAAGAACAAGCCCTCGGTACCGGAAAACTCGACGGCGTTAGACGCCTTCGGCCATAAGCCGGTCTTCGAGGATTACGGCATCCGCAGCCGCGCGCTGTGCGCGCTGGGCAAACAGGATGTCGCGCTCGCCGACCTCACTCCCCATGATGCCGGCATCCGCATCATCGGCGGCAGCAGCGACCATCTGATTCTCGATCTGACCGAAGCGAGCAAGCGCTACCAGGTCGGCGACAGCATCGCATTTTCGCTCGGCTATGGCGGCGTGCTGGCCTGCATGACCTCGGACTACATTGAAAAGGTTTATCGCTACTAATGCGGGAGTGGGGAGTGGGGCTGGCGTCTACTCCCGCCGTGACGCTTGCGCGGCGCGCTACTGCGGGAGTAACGGCAACACCTTGAAAGCGGGAGCGGGGACGGGCGTTTACTCCCGCCGTTAAGGGTTTGCTTTGACTCCCGCCGTTAAGCCGGAGCGAGCTGCCACTGCGGGAGTAACGGCGACACCTTAAAAGCGGGAGTGGGGACGCGCTTTTACTCCCGCCGTGAAGGTTTTGCTTTTACTCCCGCCTTACCCGCTTTTTTACTTTCAGAATTTACGGACAACCTGCCCAATTGCCGTTTTCCGTTGAGCAAACTAATCTGGTGGGGCTTTGGGCGGAACATTGCCAAAGGCGCGGGCCCGGGGTGTTAGAGCACCGCCGAGCCCGCTAACCAAACCCACTCTCACAAGGAGCGAGCATGGCTATCTACGATGTTAATGCACTTCCTTCCACCCCGACAAACCGCCGTCTGCGTCAGCAGCAGTTACTGACACTGATTTCGGTCTTGTGCGAACCGCGGCAAACCCACCCCAACCCCGACGTGCGCCGGCTGATTTTCGATAGCCGCTTGAGTT
>NZ_JAFAND010000038.1 GCF_019232825.1 Paludibacterium sp.
CGCGCCGAGCGCAAGTCCGCGCTCTTCGTCGGTCGAGCCGTCCAGCGCGGACAAAAAGATGACCGGCACGTCGGCAAGTTGCGGATGCTGTTGGATCGCCTCAAGCACGGCGTAGCCGTCCATCCCCGGCATCACCACGTCGAGCAGGATCAGATCCGGCAACGGCGGCCCCTTCAACAACGCCAGCGCCCGTTCGCCGGAATTGGCCACGCGCACCCGATAATGCGGCGTCAACAACTCGCCCAAAAGGCTCAGGTTGTCCGGCTGATCGTCGACCACCAGCAACAGGGGCAACGACGCGGAGTCGGCGGGGGGAAGGGCATTCATGAGGTTTCTCGCATCGAGGGCGCGCTGGCCAACAACGCTTCGGCGGCAACCAGCGCACGGGAAAAATCATAGTCCTGCATGGCCCGATCCAATTCCGCGACGGCCTCTTGGCCAAAGCTGGCCTGCAGCAACGGCTTGTGCCGTTCGTAAAACGGACCGGCTTGATAGTCGGCCTGCCGCAGCCACTCCGCCATACTCCGCAACGCGGCGGCGGCCTGGGGCACATCGGACGGCGGCAACGCCGCGGGCGGTGCCGCTAGCGCTTCAAAGGCGGAAAACAAACGCGCCAGCTCCTCCCGGACCCGTGCCAGGGCCGTCGGCACCCCCTCGCCAGCGTTCAGGGCCGCCTCCAACGCAGCGGCATGGGCTTGCAGTTCGGTGAGCCGCAGATTGCCGGCCGAGCCTTTGAGCGAGTGCGTCCAGTAAATATCCGGCGCCTCGGGCACTTCCCGATAATGCGCCCGCAACAAACCGAGCATGCGCCAGTAGAAGGCGACGTTCCCGCCCAAGGCGGTCAAGCCCGCGTCGGCATCCATGCCGGGGATCGCTTGCAGGCCTTGGCGCAACGCATTCAGATCCAGACCGGACGGCGCCACGTACATCGGTTTCGCCGGTTTCTCCGGCGCGGCGGCGCGACTTTCGGGCAGCCAGCGCAACAGCGCGGCGAACAAGATTTCCGGCTCGACCGGTTTGGGAACAAAATCGTTCATCCCGGCCGCGCTGCACTGTTCACGATCCTCGCTGAACACGTTGGCCGTCATCGCCAGGATTGGGGTCTGCTGCCGCGTCGGCATCGCGCGGATCTGCCGCGTGGCGGCAATGCCGTCCATGCCGGGCATCTGCACGTCCATCAGAATCAAGGCGTAATCGGTTTGCGCCGCCATGTCGACCGCCTGCTGGCCGTCTTCGGCAACGTCCACCTCCAGTTGGGTATGGCGCAGCATCGCCTGGGTGACCTGGAGATTGATTTCGTCGTCCTCGACCAGCAGCACCCGGCTGCCGGCATAGGCGTCGGCCAGTTGCCGCTCGGCCTCCTCCCACGACACCCCGTCCGGCGATGGCGTCGCCGGCAAATGTCCCAGGCGCAAACGCGCGGTGAACCAGAAGGTGCTGCCCGCGCCCTCGCGCGATTCGACGCCGGCCTCGCCGCCCATGATCTGCGCCAGATGGCGGGTAATCGCCAGGCCAAGCCCCGTGCCGCCATAGCGGCGCGTCATCGTGGTATCGCCTTGCTCAAACGCCTGAAACAGGTGCGCCACACGCTCGGCGGAAATCCCCACGCCGGTGTCGCGCACCTCGAAACGCACCATGAGCGCCGCCCCCTCTCGTTCGACGACGCGGCAACCCAAGTGGATTTCGCCGCGGAAAGTGAACTTAACCGCATTGGCGGCATAGTTGAGCAATGCCTGGCGCAAGCGGGTCGGGTCGCCGCGCAGAGCGTGCGGCACGTCGTTGTAATCGATGAAGACCTTGAGGCCTTTGGCCTGGGCCGCCTGACCGATCAACGAACCGACATGGTCGAGCACCGCGCTGAGCGCGAAGTCGCAAAACTCGAGCTCCAGCTTGCCCGCCTCGATTTTGGACAGATCCAGAATGTCGTTGATGATCGACAGCAGGTGCCGGCCCGCCGTATTGATCTTCTCCACCTGGTCCAGCTGCTCCGCCGTCAGCGCGCCGCGTCGCAATAGCTGGGCGAAACCGATGATGGCGTTCATCGGCGTGCGGATCTCGTGGCTCATGTTGGCGAGAAACGCGCTCTTGGCCACATTGGCGGCCTCGGCGGCCGCCTTGGCGACCGTCAACTCCTCGGTGCGTTGCGCGACCAGTTCCTCGAGATGGTGACGATACCGGTCGAGCTCCTGGCCCAGCCGCTTCTTCTCGGTAATGTCCTCCTGCACCGAAACGTAGTGGCTGATCTCGCCGTCGCTCTGCCGGATCGGCGTGATGATGGCGAAGTCGATGTATTCGCTGCCGTCCTTGCGCCGGTTGTAAAACTCGCCGCGCCAGCTTTTGCCGTGCGCCAGCGCCTGGTGCAGCTTGTCGTAAGTGGCGCGCGGCGTGCTGCCGGACTGCAACAAACAGGCGGAGCGGCCGATCACCTCGTCGCGCCGGTAGCCGGTGGTATGCACGAAGGCATCGTTGACGAACTCGATCCGTTCCTGCAGATCGGTGATGATGATGCTTTCCGGGCTTTGCTCCACCGCCAGCGACAATTTGTGCAGCGTTTCCTCCGCCTGGCGCTGCAGCGTGATGTCGTTGGCCTGGATCACCACGGCGGTGCGGCCGGCATACTGGATGGCGTGCGCGGAGATCTCCACCAGGATCTGATGGCCATCCTGGCACACGTGGCGCCAAATGCCCTCTTCCGACGCGCCGGCCAGCACATCGGGCAAGCGTGTCACCAAGCGCGCGCGGTCTTCCACCGGACGGATGTCGTTGACGGTCATCGTCAAAAACGTCTCGCGGCTATAGCCGTAATGCCGGATGGCCGCGTCGTTGACGGCTAGAAATGCCAGTGTTTGCGGGTCGAAGATCCACATCGGCTGCGGATTGGCCTCGAACAGGTCGCGATAGCGCGCCTCGTGCTGCAGCCGCTCCAGTTCCACCTGCTTGCGTTCGGTGATATCCCGGCCGACCCCCAGGACGCCGATGAGCTGATGCGCCTCGTCGTACATCGGCACTTTGATGGTTTCCACCGTGACGCGATGCCCGTCACTGGCGTTCAGCGAGGCGGCCTCGTGCTTGAGCGCGGTCTCGCTTTCAATGACGCGCCGGTCCGTCGCCATGAAGATGTCGGCGCGGCTGCGGTCGACCAGATCGTAGTCGGTCTTGCCGACGATATCGCCCTCCCCCACACCGAAGAATTCGGCGAAGCGACGGTTGCAGGAGAGATAGACGCCCTGTGCGTCCTTCAGCCAAATCAGATCCGGCGAGGTATCCACCAAGGTGCGCAGCAACTGCCGCTCGCTGCGCAGCGCCTGCTCGACGCGTTTGCCCGCGCTGATGTCCTCGGAGAAGATCACGATGCCGCCGACCGTGCCGTCCAGCGCATGCCAAGGCCGCACTTCCCAGCGCAGCCACTGCATCGAACCATCGGCGCGCGCGAACGCATCCTCGTCTTTGCGGACCACTTCGCCGGCCAGCGCGCGGGCATGCACGCCGTGCCACTCGGCCGGCATCCCCGGCAACAGGTCGTAATGGCAAGCCCCCAGCACCGTCTTGCCGGCCAAGCCGTAATCGTCCAGCCAACGGCGGCTGGCGGCGAGATAGCGCATGTCGCGGTCGAACATCGCCAGCGCGGCCGGCGCGTGCTCGATAAACAGATTCAGCCGCTGCTGACTGTCGTGCAATGCCTGTTCGGCCCGCCGTCGCTCGGTCATATCGCGGCAGGCCCCGTAGACAAAACCGTCGGGCAGCAAGATCGCGTTGATGTCCACCGGCACCGGCGAACCGTCCTGCCGGCGCAGATGGAGCTCGCCGCGCGCATGGCCGGTCTGCCGCACCGTGGCGAACAAGGCCAGCAGTTCCGCCTCGTCTTGCGGCATGATCAAATCGGCCGCCGCGAAGGCCTTGAGCGCGCGCGCGTCGTAGCCCAACAGTTGCAATGCCTGCTGATTGGCTTCGCTGCAATGCCCGTCCGGCGCGATCACCAGCACGGCGTCGGCAGCATAGTCCAGCATGCGGCGCATGCGCACGTTGCCGCGGCGTTCGGCGCTGTCATCCAAATGGGCGCGCACGCGCGCGAACACAATGCTGTAGAGTACGCCGGCGACAATGAACACCATCGTGCGCAACAGGGTATTCAGTGTGGCGGGCCAGGTCGCGTAGGCCGCCGAAGAGGTAAAGAACACCAGCCCGAGCAAGGTCGAGACGGCGGTGGCCGCCAACCCGCCGACAAGATCGGTCAGGCTCGCGGCAAAGAAAACGGCGGGATAGAAGCACAGCCATAGCAGTGGGCGCACATGCGGCCATAGCCACCATTGCAACAGGCTGGCCAGCATGGGAAACAACAAGGCAATACCCAGAAACCGCGATCGATCGCTCAGCCCGCGTTGCCTCATCGTGCCCCTCTCTGGTCTAGCGCCCGACACCGGCTGGCGTCGCGGCGGATCACGCTATGAGTCTAGCGCATCGGCCGCGACAATGCGCGGCCTCCGCCAGGGTGGGACGTGCCTCTCAGACGCGGTATTGCGTCATCGCTTTGCGCATTTTGTCGATGCTGGCACGCAGCTCTCCGGTAATCGTCTCGGTTTTGTGCGCCACCGCCAGGCTCTCGTCGGTCAAATGCGCAACCTGCTCGACGCCCTGCGCCATGATTTGCATGGCGCTGCTTTGCTCCTTGGACGAATACGAGATGTGCGTCACCATCTCCAGCGTGCGCCGCATCTCCTGGTTGATGCGCTGCAGCGCCTGCTCGGCGTCGTGCACCAGCTCGACGCTGACGCCGACCTGCTCGGCGCTCGCGCGCATGCTGCCGACCGCCGAGCTGGTGTCCTGCTGAATGTGTCCGATCATCTGATCGATTTCCTGCGTCGCGCGCGTGGTGCGCTCGGCCAGTTTTCTCACCTCGTCGGCCACCACGGCGAAGCCGCGGCCGGTCTCGCCGGCCCGCGCCGCCTCGATTGCCGCGTTCAGTGCCAACAGGTTGGTCTGGTCGGCGATTTCCTTGATCACGCCCGCCACCTTGCCGACCTCCTCGGTACGCGTCCCCAATTGCTCGACCGTTACCGCCGATTGCGCCACCGTCTCGGCCAGCGCTTGGATGGTGACTGTCGCCTTACCGGACAGGCGCGCCCCTTCCTCCGCCTGAGAACGGGTTTCTTCGGCGGCCGTATGCGTCGCCGCGGCATGCTGCGCCACTTCGTTGATCGACACCGAAACCTCCTCCACGCCCGCCGCCGCCGATGCCGACGACTCATGTTGCTCTTCGGCGGCCGCCCCTAGGCGGGTGACCGTGCCTTGCAGGCTGCCGCTCGATTCGCCGACTTCGCGCGAGGCGTCGACAATGACCTGCAAAGTGGCGCGCACCGCGGACAGCAACGTGTCGAGGCGGCCGCCAATGGCGCCGATCACGTCTTCTTTCTGCGGCACCAGCTCACCGGTCAGATCGCCGGTGGTCAAGGTTTGCTCAAGATAGTCGCGGATGCGCTGCAACCGGCCCAGCGCGCGCGGCAGGTAAAACATCCCCATATAGACGGTCGTCAGCAGCAACAGCAGCGATAGCGCATGCGATACCGCAGCCAGCGGGAAAAATCCGAACACGTTGGCCGCGACGTTGAACAACACCGTCAAAAAAGTGAAGAGGACATAGCCATACAGCCGGGCCTCGTGCGAACTCAGTTTTTCCATCAGAGACGTTCGATTGCGCACCACCCGGCCATCCTGAATGCGCAGCGACTTGTCGCCTTGGTTGATGCGCCGATAAGCGGCGTCCGCGGCAGCGATCTGCTCGCGCGTCGGACTCGTGCGCACCGATTGATAGCCGACGATGCGGCCGTCCTCGCGCACCGGCGACGCATTGGCGACCACCCAGTAATAGTCGCCGTTCTTGCGGCGATTCTTCACCATGCCTTTCCAGGGACGGCCGGCCTTGAGGCTCTGCCACAAATCCGCGAACGCGGCGGGGGGCATCTCCGGATGACGGATCATGTTATGCGGCTGGCCGACCATCTCTTCGGGCTCATAACCGCTGATCTCGGCAAAGGCCGGATTGACCTCGGTGATCACGCCCTTGGTGTTGGTGCGCGAATAGATGAACACGCCCTGCGGGATGACGTATTCGTGATTGGTAACAGGTTGATTGTTGCGCAAAATAGTCCCCCAGACTTTTGTTAGAGACCCTCTTCAGAGGATCCTTCGTTGTATGGCACACCATGACTGTGTGCCTCATTTCTATATACAGAAGACAGTATCGATAGCAAGAATCATTCTAACTATCAAGAAGAGTAAAGTCTGCTTGCGCCCCCCTCCGGTTCGGGTACACTAACCCATGACAAGATCATTAAATATCGCTTGCGATCGGAGGACGAAAATCCTGTGATGTGGCTGCCCGCTATTGGCAACGATCTCCTGCGCCGCCTTCTGACCGTATTTTCGGCACGCCGTCGCGGCGAGGGTGCCGAAAATGCTCGCATGACGCTGTCACAACTAATCGATTCCACCGGCGACTCTGTAATTGCCACGCGCGACGGCGCCATCATCACACATTGGAATCGCGGCGCGGAAAAGCTGTTCGGCTACAGCGCCGAGGAGATGCTCGGCCAGTCCGGAGAATGCCTGGTTCCCGCATGGCTGCTCGCACAAGAACAATCGGTGCTCGACAGCGTGCGGCGTGGAGAGCATGTGCCGGCTTACGAAACGCAGCGCCTGCACCGGGATGGGCGCCTGCTGGACATCTCCACCACCGTCTCGGCCATTCTCGATGCTGAAGGACGGCAAATTGGCATTTCACGCATTTCACGCGATATCACGCGGCGAAAACACGCCGAACAGGAAAAAAGCGAAGCGGAAGCGAAATTCCGCGCCCTGGTCGAACAGGCAGTCACCGGCGTGTATATCGTCCAGGATGGACAAGTGATTTACGCCAACCAGGCCTTTGCCGACATTTTCGGTTATGACACGCCCGCGGAGATCCTGGCCCAACCTTCGATCCAGCTGATCGCGCCGCAGGACCGCGTGCGCGTCGTGCGTAACGTGCTGCGGCCGCTGCGCGGCGGCGCCGACTCGCTGCGCTATCACTTCAACGCCGTGCGGCGAGACCGGTCGCCTTTCGTGACCGAAGTGCACGGCAGGCGCTGCCTGCACAACAATCGCCCGGCCATCATCGGCTCTCTGATCGACATCACCGAATCGCAGCGCCACCACGCCGAGCTGGCGCAACTCGTGGCCGAAAAAACCGCCCTCTTGCGCCAGCGCGAGCAGGAGCTGCACACCATTCTCGACAATATGCCGGCGCTGATCAGCTATTACGACACCGATCTACGCCACCGTTTCGGCAACCAAGGCTATTGCGACTGGCATGGCATCGATCCGGCACGGCTCGCGGGCCTGCCGCTGGCGGATCTGCTGCCTGCCGGGCATTTCGCCCGGATCTTGCCGCAGCTGCGCCTGGCGCTGGCAGGCCAAACGCAACGCGCCGAGTACCAAGTCGATCGCCCTGGCAGCGGCGAGCCCTGGCAGGCACAAATCCATTTGATCCCAGACTGGGAAAATGGCCAGGTATGCGGCTTGTTCGCCCTGGTGCTGGACATCTCGCCGATCCGCAAGGCCGAAGCGGCGCTGCGCGAATCGGAAAGCCGCTTCCGCCAGCTGTTCGAATCGGCGCCGGTGGGGATGGCCCTCTACCACAGCGATGGTCAATGCATCATGGCCAACCAGGCGCTGGCCGACCTGGCCGGCGCGACGCGGGAGCAATTGCTGGCGCAAAACTTCCGCACGCTCGCCGTGTGGCGCGACTCCGGATTATTGACCGTGGCGCAGCGCGCGCTGGACGACGGCCAACCGCAACGCTATGAGCTGCAAATGGTGTCGACGTTCGGCAAGTCGATGGAAGTGGACTGCGAGTTCACGCTGCCGGTGGTCCAGGGCATACGCTATCTGATGCTGCTGGCCAAGGACATCACGCCCTACCGTCAGGCCGCGCGGCTGATGAAGCAGGCCATGGACGCCGATCTGGAGAAATCCCGCCTCGACCACCAGTACCGCCAGGTGGTGGAAAACATGGTCGACGGCTTCTTCGCCTTCGATCGCCGTGGCCGCTTGCTGGAAATCAACGACGTCTTCGCCAACATGAGCGGCTATGCGCGCGCGGCGCTGCTGACGATGTCGGTGGCCGATCTGGAGCACGACGCGGGCAAGGCCGATATCGCCGCCCGCATTCATCGTATCGTCCGCAACGGCAGCGAGCGCTTCGAGTGCCGGATGCGCCGGCCGGACGGCTCGTACTGGCCGGCGGAAGTGTCGGCCAATGCCGCCGCCGACAAAATCTACGCCTTTGTCCGCGACATTACCGAACGCAAGCGCAGCGAGGACGAAATCCGGCGTCTGGCTTTTTACGATTCGCTCACCCGCCTGCCCAACCGTCAATTGCTGCTCGACCGGCTTCAGCAGGCGCTGACCACCAGTCAGCGCACTCGCCAGCACGGCGCGCTGCTGTTCATCGATCTGGACAATTTCAAGCAGCTCAACGACACGCTGGGGCACGACATGGGCGACAAGCTCTTGTTGATGGTGGCCAAACGGCTCAAGGCCTGTGTGCGGGGAAAAGACACCGTGGCTCGGCTTGGCGGCGACGAATTCGTTATTTTGCTCGAGGGGCTGGATGAACGGCGCGAGCTGGCCGCCACGCAGATCCGCACCGTGGCGGGCACGGTCATGGAAGCGCTCAATCATCCCTACCCGCTGGGGCCGAGCGATTACCACAATACGCCCAGCATCGGCATCGCCATGTTCAACGCCCAGGAAAAAACCACGGTCGAGGAGCAGCTCAAGCACGCCGATCTGGCGATGTACCAAGCCAAGGCGGCAGGCCGCAACACCTTGTGTTTCTTCGATCCTCAGACCCAGGCCGAACTGGAAACCCGCAGCACGCTGGAGAACGAGCTACGCAACGCCTTGCGCCGTGACCACCTGGTGCTGTACTACCAGCCGCAAATCGACCGAGACGGACGCCTGATCGGCGCTGAGGCGTTGGTGCGCTGGCTGCACCCGGAACGCGGCCTGATCCTCCCGGCGCAATTTATCGGCCTCGCGGAAGAGAGCGGACTCGTGCATCAACTCGGCCTGCGCGTGTTGGAGATCGCCTGTGGCCAGTTGGCGCTGTGGCGCGACAACCCGCTGATGCGCCACATCACGTTGGCGGTAAACGTCAGCGCCCGGCAGTTCCGTCACTGTGAATTCGTGCCGCAGATCCGCGAATTGCTGACGCGCTACGCGATCGACCCGGCGCGGCTAAAGTTGGAATTGACCGAAAGCCTGCTGCTGCATGATATGGAAGAGTCCGCCGCGAAGATGTCGACGCTGCGGGCCATGGGCGTGAAGTTCAGTCTGGACGATTTCGGCACCGGCTATTCGTCGCTGTCGTACCTGAAGACGCTACCGCTCGAGCAAGTCAAAATCGACCGTTCCTTCGTGCGCGACATCCTCTCCGATCCCAACGACGCGGCCATCGTGCGCGCCATCATCAACATGGGGCACAGTCTCGGGCTGAAGGTGGTCGCCGAAGGCGTGGAAACCGAGGCGCAATGGCATTTCCTGCTCAACGAAGGCTGCGACATCGGTCAAGGCTATCTGTTCAGCCAGCCGGTATCGGGCGGGGAGTTCGAGCGCCATCGAACCCAACCCGCATCCGCGCTGAACGCGTTGATCAATGACTGAACAGACGGCCCCAGATCGCCAGTAATCCGCCGTGCGCCCGGTCCACCACGGAACCGCCGAAACGATGGCAAGCCATCGCGGTCGCGCAGGCCACCATCACCGCGCCGAGCATATCGAGCGGGAAATGCACGCCCAAATAAATCCGTCCCCAGGCGGTGGCGAGCGCCATGGCGGCCCAGACGGCCGCGGTACGGCGCCAGCCTTGCAACCACAGGCTCGCGGCCGTGACCGACATCAGCGTCATGTGGTCGCTGGGAAAAGACGGGTCCGGCGTATGGGCGATCAGCGTGCGCCCCAGTCCGATCATGAACGGACGCGGGTGCGGCCACACCATGCCGATGAGCTGGTTGACTACCAGCGCTGCGAGCGCCGCGAACAGGATTTCCAGCATGGCCCGGCGCGTGGCCGCCCGGCCGCGCAGCCAACCGAACGTCAGCATCAGGGGCAACCCCCAGATCAGCATTTCGCCGCACAACAACCCCAGGGCGACGGAGATGAGACCGGCATCCGGCGCCGCGTTGATCGATAAGAATAGCGCGCGGTTCAGTGATTCAATCATAGTGGAACTAGCCATTGCCGCCGTCACGGCGGCAAAAAAGGGTGAATTCTACCCCCGCTCCCGGGGGACCGCCACGAAGTATGGCCGTCCCACCTTAAGCCGAACTTAGTCCGCCAGACCGCGCGCGCGCTGATCCAAGGCCGGCAGCGCCTGGCCAAGCCGCATCTCCAGCCCCTGCGACACCACGCACATCGGCGCGCGCAGCGCATTGTGGATTCGCCCTTGCAAGGCCAACGCCGCCTTGACCGGGCCGGGATTGGCCTCGGCGAACATCAGCCGCATCATCGGCGCGAGCGCGTGGAAGATCGCCCGCGCGCGCGGCAGATCGCAGGCATCGACTGCCGCGGCGAGCGCCACGAACAGATCCGGCCGGATATGCGCCGAAGCCGCGATGGCGCCGACGCCCCCCATGCACAGGGTATTGAGGATGTTCATGTCCTCGCCTGCCAGCACCTGCAACCGGCCATCGGCGATCAGCGCCTGGGTGGTGTCGACCGATCCGGCGCAATCCTTGATGGCGGCAATATTGTCGTGGCCGGCCAGCATCAACAACGTCTCCAGCTCCAGCCGCACCCCGGTGCGGTACGGAATGTCGTACAACACCAGCGGCGCCGTGCTTTCCTCGGCCAAGCCGGTGAAGTAATCGACCAACCCTTGTTGTGATGGGCGGATGTAATACGGCGCGGGCGTCAACAAGCCGGCGATCGGACGCTGGCAAAAAGCGGCCAGCCGCGCGCGCAGGTGCCCAAGATGGTTGCCGGCCAAGCCGACGATCACCGGCAGGTCCCCCGCCGCGGCAAGCACGCAGTCGACCACGGCCAATTGCTCGTCGTCTTCCAGCGCCGCGGCTTCGCCGGTGGTGCCCAATGCCACGAGACCGGCGACTTTCGCTTGACGGTAGTGCTCGACGAGCGCGCGCAAGGCGACATGATCGACCTGGCCGTCACGGAACGGCGTAACCAGCGGAACCCAAATACCGGAAAAATCCATTTTGACACCCTCTCAGTGCGAGACCGTATTCAACGTCCGTCCACGAGGAGCAATCGAAAACCAAGGCGGGGGTGGTGAGACCGGGGCCTGTTCCGTCGCTCATCTGACGGAACAGCACGCTCCGGTCAGATGAGCAGCTGTTTTTTAGCTTTGGCGAACCCGCACGCAAACGCCGCGCCCGGTTGGGCGAGGGAATCGGCGAAATGAGTGCGTGCGGTATCCATGACTTGCAATGTAAATGGCTTTATGACGTTTGGCAATAGTGTTGTCGGACAAAAGCGCAAAAACGGGCACGGGCCCGTCTTTCAATCCGACTGGCCATCAATGGCAAACCAGCGCCGGCCGCCCTCCGCTTGATGCACGCTGCCAGCCAAGCCGATCCGTCGCTCTGAGCGATAGTCGTACGCGGCGCGCGCCCGTGCGAGCACGCTCAGGTCGAGTTCGACCACCCGCTGCTCCGGCCTAGCGCCGCACTCGGCGACGATCTCGCCGAACGGGTCGACCACGACGCTCTCGCCGGGGAACTGATGGCCGTCGCCCCCGCCGCAGCGGTTGACCAGCACGGCGTACATCTGATTCTCCATGGCGCGCGCGACGATGGCGCGCCGGTGCACCGGGCCGTACGGGTCCATGTTGCCATCGGTGACCAGCAGCACCTCGGCGCCGAGCGTGGCCAGCGCCCGCGCCGACTCGGGAAACTCGATGTCGTAGCAGATCAGCGCACCGACTTGCAGACCGCGCCATTCACAACACTCGATGCGGTCGCCGGCGGAAAACACACCTTGGTCCGACGCCCACAGATGCGCCTTGCGGTAGCTCAGTGCAAGACCCTCGGGCGTCAACAGCACCGTGGTATTGAAAAAGCGGCCATCGCGCGCCTCCGCCAAACCGATGGCGATCGATAACCGCTTATCGCGCGCGGCGGCGGCAAGCCGCGACACGGCGGCGCCGTCGAGCGGCTCGGCGATGCTCGCCACGTTTTGTGGCGTGGGGAAACCGCTCAGGAAGGTTTCCGGGAAAACAATCAGATCGCTATCCGGACGGGCGCGGTCGATCGCGGCGAGCGCCACGGCCAGGTTGGCCTCCGGATGCCCATCCTCGCAGGGAAGCTGAGCCAATTCGATACGCATGCCATCTCCGTTCAGTCGCCAGCGGCGGTCTGGCTATCGACGGTGATCAAGATGGCGTCGTGGCGCCAATACTCGTGATCGCAGTCGATGATCTGGCCGTGCTGGTCATAATTAATGCGAAATACCAGCAATATCGGACTACCTTCGGCCAGGGTCAAGGCCTGCGCCACATCGCCGCGCGCCGCGCTGGGGTAGATGTCGAAGCGGGAACGGCCATAGTGGATGTCGTATTCGCGCTCATAGATCAGCGTCAGCGACTGCGACAGATCCTTGTCCAGGATGCCGGGAAAGAACTCGGGTTTCAGATGGTGCTCGACATACAGCACCACGCGGCCGTCGATACTGCGGGTGCGTTGTATCCGGTAAAGTTGCGCCATCGCGCCCAGATTCAACTCCTGGCTCAGCGCCGGCGTGGCAAGCACGGTCGCGGCCGACAACACGCGGGTCTCCACCTGCCGCTGCTGGCGCGTCACCATCTCATGAAAATGCGAGCGGTATTGCGGGTTGTAAATCAACCGCGGCGGCGACACGAACCAGCCACGCCGGTCTTCGCGATAGATGCGGCCTTCGGCTTCCAGCGCCAGCAACGCGTCTTTGATGGTGATGCGCGTGGTGGAAAACAGATCGGACAACTCGCGTTCGGAAGGCAGCTTGGCGCCCAGCGGCAGCAAGCCGCTATCAATCTGCGTGGCCAGGGTCGCCCGTATCTGGGCGGCTTGGGAGCGAGGCAGGTCAGACATATTGGACTAGTCCACAATGTTTCTCGAACAGCTCGGCGGGGAGCGCTAAATTTTGCCACTCTACTCGCCCGATATTGCAAAAAAATGATAGCGCGTCTTTTCTCTGCCCGTCGCCGAACCCGCCGCGCCAAAGTCATATACTTGTCATTTTATCTGAATATGATCGGCTCGGATCGGCTGACCTAGTCCAACATCAAATAATGACGCAGGAATATTCATGCAAAGAAAAGTGATTTTGGTATTGATCGACGGCCTCGCCTGGCAAGTGGCGCGCGACAGCCTCGGCTATCTGCTGGGGCTCGCCGAAGCCGGTCGCGCCAGTGCCTACTCGCTCTGCGCCGCGTTGCCATCGCTGTCGCGCCCGCTGTACGAGTGCATCCTCACCGGCGCGGCGCCGGTCGACAGCGGTATCGTGCACAACGGCGTACGCCGTCTTTCCAACCAGTCGAGCCTCTTCCACTTGGCTCGCGCCGGCGGGCGCCGCACTGCCGCCGCGGCTTATCACTGGATCAGCGAACTGTACAACCGCTCGCCCTACGTTGCGCGCCGCGACCGCCACACCAACGATGACTCGTTGCCGATTCAGCACGGCATGTTCTACCACTGCGACGACTATCCGGATGAACATCTGTTATTGGATGCGGATACCTTGCTCCGCCTGCACGCGCCGGATTTCCTGCTGGTGCATCCGATGAATGTCGATGATGCCGGCCATCGCCACGGGCTCGACTCGGCGGCCTACCGCAACGCGGCACGACGCTTCGACGCCCTGTTGTCCGACTATCTGTCCGACTGGCTGGCCGCTGGCTATCAGATCCTCGTCACCAGCGATCACGGCATGAATGCCGACGGCACGCACGGCGGTAGTCTGCCGGAAGAGCGCGAAGTGCCGCTATTCGTGCTCGGCGACGGATTCAGCCATCACCCCAGCCTCACCATCGACCAGACCATGCTGTGCGGCAGCATGGCGACGCTGATGGGGCTCGCCCACGACAAACCTTATTGCCCGGAGCTGCTCGCCTGATGCCACTCGCGATTTTCGACCTCGACGACACCCTGATCGACGGCGACAGTTCGTCGCTGTTTCTGCGCTATCAAGTGGAACACCAGCTCGCCGGCGCCGACATGCTGGCGCGCGAGGCCGCCATGATGGCCGACTACCGCGCCGGCAGGCTGGCCATGGACGACTACATGGCCTTCACCTTGCAACCGCTGGGTCAATGCACCACCGAACAGGTGGCGCACTGGGCCGACGATTATCTGCGTACTTGGATACTGCCGAGAGTGTTTCCCCAGGCGCACGCCGCACTGGCGCGCTACCGCGCGGAAGGCTGGCGCATCGTCGTGGTATCGGCCACCGGCGAGCATTTGGTGCGGCCGATCGCCGCCGCGCTCGGCGTCGACGACGTGCTGGCCATCCAATTGGAAACCCACGCCGGCCGCTACACCGGCCGCACCACCGGCACACTGACCTATCAGCACGGCAAGGTATTACGGCTGCAGGCGTGGCTGTCGAGCCAGCATGAAACGCTCGACGGCAGTCACGGCTACAGCGACTCGATCAACGACGTGCCGCTATTGGAGGCGGTGAGCCAGGCCCACGTCATCAACCCCGACGCGCTGCTTCTGGCCGTGGCCGACGAACGCCGGTGGCAAACGCTCGCCTGGCGGCATTGAATCAGCGCGCGGAAACCGGCGCCGCCTGCGGGCGCGGCGCCGGCTTCTTGAACACCAGCACGTTGCCGATCAGCACCAGCACGACGCCGGCCAGCGCCGCCGGCGTCCAACGGTAGCCTTCCCATAGCGCAGACACATTCAGCGCCACGAGCGGAAACAGCACCGTACAGTAGGCGGCGCGCTCCGCCCCCAGACGGCCGACCAGCATCAGATAGGCGGTAAATCCGATCACGGAGCCCGGCACCGCCAAATAGAGCAAAGCGCCCCAATAGCGCGGATCGCTCTCCACCCGCAGCGGCACCCCGGCCAGCAGACAGCCGGCCAACAGGACCAGCGTGCCGGTCAACATCGCCCAGGCGTTGGTCTGCAACGGCATATGGCCCAGCTTCTGCAGCCGGCTCGACAGCAAGTTGCCGAACGAAAAACACAGCGTGCCCAAAAACGCCAACCCCAGCCCCCAGAGGCTCAGCCAGGAAAACGACGCCCCGGCCAGTTGCTGCCACGATAGCGCCACCACGCCGCTCAAGCCGAAGGCGCCGCCGACCAGCACCTGCGGCGCAATGCGCTGTTTGAAGAACAACCGGGCATTACAGGCATTGAGCAGCGTGGCCATGGAGAACACCACCGCCACCAGGCCGCTCGGCACCCAGCGGGTGGCATTGTAAAAACAGAGGAAGTTACAGCAGAACAGGCACAGCCCCTGCGCCAGCACCAGCCGTGCTGCCTCGCCGCGCGGCGGCGCCAAGCGGCGCCGCCAAGCCAGAATGGCGAACAGCACGCATGCGGCCATGGCAAAGCGCAGCGCGATCGACAACGCAACAGGCGTCGCGCCCAACTCCCATTTAATGGCAATCCAGGTCGTGCCCCAGATCAGGACGGTCAATGCATACAAGATGGCGGTCATGGTTTCGCTCCCGGCTTTTGTTTCAGCATGCGCCGGCGGGACACGGCCATATTGCACAATCCTGCGCATTTCACGCGCCCAATCCACGCAAATGTCATTCGCCACGCTACACTGCTCAGTATGGAAACGCCGCTCTACCGCCCACAGCCGGCCAGCCCGGTCTACGAAGTCCTCAGCCACTCGCGCGCCGACCTGGAGCGCGAGGCGCAGCTGGGCGACGGCCTGCGCGCGGCGTTATGGCTGCGCGAAACCTTGGAAGACACCCTCTACGACCGGCCGGCGCATCACACGCTATCGCTGTATCTGGAGGACGGCTACGACGTTTTTCTGGATGGCCAGCCGCACCGGCGCGGCGGCCCTGGCAAGCTATGTCTGCTGCCGGCCGAGCACGAATCGTATTGGCGCATCAACGGCCGCATCCGCTTCGTGCATTTCTATTTCACCCAGGAACAGTTCGGCGCGCAGGCGGTACGCATGCTCGACGCCGAACCGCGCACCGTGGCGCTGCGACAGGACATCTATCTGGAAGACCGGCGCCTGGCGGCGCTGGCGCGGCAACTGGCCGCCGAATCTTGGCAAGACAGCGAAAGCCGGCTCAACGCCAACGCTCTCGGCCACGAAATGCTGGCCTACCTGCTGCTCAACTACAGCGACCGGCGCCGCGACCTGCGTCCGCGCGGCGGCCTCGCGCCGGCGCAACGGCGCCGCGTACTCGATTTGATCGATGCCCGCCTTGGGCAGGAATTGACCGTGGGTGAACTGGCGCGGGAATTGGCGTTGTCCGAATACCATTTCGCGCGCATGTTCCGCGAATCGGTCGGCGAGGCGCCGCACCGCTGGATCATGCGCCGTCGCCTGGCGCGCGCGCGCCGGCTGCTGGCGCACGGCGACCTGCCGCTCGACGTCGTCGCCAACCAGGCGGGGTTCAGTCACGCAAGCCACCTGACGCGCCATTTCCGTACCGCATTGGGCGCCACGCCCGGCACCTATCGCCTATGGGCGCAGGGCCGCCGCTGACCCCTCGCGCCGCGCTCGCTTGCCCGCTTTCCCGGGCCGTCTGTAAGCTCCATTTACTTCCTCGCCGATGAAAGACCCGCGATGACGACGATGGCTTTCGATACGCTGCAATTCGCCAACCGGCTCAAAGCCGCCGGCGTGCCCAGCGCACACGCCGAAGCCGAGGCCTGCGCCTTGGCCGAAGTCCTCGCGGGCCAAGGAGAGCGGCTCGCCACCAAACAAGACGTGGACGCGCTCGGACAACGCATTGACTTGCTGGAAACACAAATCGAAGAGCGGCTCGCCACCAAACAAGATGTGGACGCGCTCGGACACCGAATCGACTTGCTGGAAGCGCAAATCGAGCTGCGCGCCACCAAGGCGGACCTCGCCGCGCTAGAAGCAGAGATGGGACGTGTCGAAGAGCGGCTGGAAGCGGAGATGGGACGCATCGAGGAGCGGCTGGAAACCAAAATCGAAAAAAGCGCGTTGCGCCTTCATGGCGAAATCATGGCGCTTGGCCATCAGATGGGACTGATGCGCTGGATGATGGGTTTGATGGTGGCGGGGCTCACCTCGCTGATCGCCAAGGCGTTCCTGCCTGGACTGTAAACACCGGCCACGAACCACGCGGGCGGCCACACATGGCCGCTTTTCTTTTGCCCGGCTTGTGCACTGCGACAATTTGTCGCATCGCTCCTCATACCCCCTCCCCCTATCATGAGGGTTGGCCGTGCAGTCGATGCGGCCTCCATCTAACAACAAAAGCCATGATGAGCCGTTACCGACGTGAAATTATCGCCGTGCTGGTGATCAAGATCGTTTTGATTCTGGTGATCAAGACGATCTGGTTTCCCGACCGGCCCGACGTCAGCAGTCAGGCGGTCGCCGACCGTCTGCTGACGACGCCCGCGCCTGTCTCGGGCGGCTCGAAGGAGCCCCCATGACAGAAACATTGGTTGACCTCTCGCGATTGCAGTTCGCCGTCACGGCGCTGTATCACTTCCTGTTCGTGCCGCTGACATTGGGCTTGAGCATGCTGCTGGTGATCATGGAGTCGGTGTACGTGATCACCGGCAAACAGATCTATCAGGACATGACCCGCTACTGGGGCAAGCTGTTCGGCATCAATTTCGCCCTCGGCGTCACCACCGGCATCACCATGGAGTTTCAGTTCGGCACCAACTGGGCCTATTACTCGCACTACGTCGGCGATATCTTCGGCGCGCCGCTGGCGATCGAGGGACTGATGGCATTCTTCCTCGAATCGACTTTCATCGGCCTGTTCTTCTTCGGCTGGGACCGGCTCTCGCGCGTCAAGCACCTGATGGTGACCATGTTGACTGCCGTCGGCTCCAATCTGTCGGCGCTGTGGATACTGATCGCCAACGGCTGGATGCAGGACCCGGTCGGCGCGCATTTCAACTACCGCACCATGCGCATGGAGTTGTCGAGCTTCTGGGACATCCTGTTCAATCCGACCGCGCAGGCCAAGTTCGTGCACACCGTCAGCGCCGGCTACGTCACCGCGGCCTGTTTCGTGCTGGGCATTTCCAGCTGGTATCTGCTCAAGGGGCGCGACATCGCCTTCGCGCGCCGCAGCTTCCGCATCGCCGCCGCCTTCGGTTTCGCCGCCGCCTTGTCGGTGATCGTGCTGGGCGACGAATCGGGCTACACGGTCAGCGAGTCGCAACAAACCAAGATGGCGGCGATCGAGGCCATTTGGAATACCGAGCCGGCGCCGGCCGGCCTGACACTATTCGCGCTGCCCGATCAGGCGGCGCGCGTCAATCGCTACGAGCTGCAGATCCCCTATGTCATGGGGCTGATCGGCACCCGCTCCACCACCAAGGAAATTCCCGGCATCAACCAGATCGTGGCCAAGAACCGCGCCCGCATCATCGACGGTCAACAAGCGGTGATCGCGCTGGAAGCGCTGCGCAAGTCGCCGGACGATGCCGCCTTGCGCGCCGCCTTCGAGCAACATGAGGCCAATCTCGGTTTCGGCTTGCTGCTGAAGAAGTACGTCGCCGACGTGCGCCAAGCCACACCGGCCGTCATCGATCAAGCGGCCTGGAGCACCATCCCCAAGGTGGCGCCGCTGTTCTGGGGTTTTCGCGCCATGGTGGGCCTCGGCTTCAGCTTCCTGATCCTGTTTAGCGCAGCTTTGTTGTTCTCGCTGAAAAACACCTTCGCCAACAAGCGTTGGCTGTTGCGCTGGGCCGTATGCTGGCTGCCCATGCCCTGGCTCGCTTGCGAGCTCGGCTGGTTCGTGGCCGAGTATGGCCGCCAGCCCTGGACCATCTACGGCCTGCTGCCGACCCATTTGTCCACCTCGTCGCTGGGCATCGCCTCGGTCGCGGGTTCGCTCGCGGGCTTCGTACTGTTCTACACCGCGCTGTTGGTGGTCGAGCTGTTCCTGATGGTCAAATATGCCCGCCTCGGTCCGTCCAGTTTGGGCACCGGGCGTTATCACCATGAAACCCGCGCACAGGGAGCTCAATGATGATCGACTATCCAACCTTGCGTTTCATCTGGTGGCTGCTGGTCGGCGTATTGTTGATCGGCTTCGCCGTCATGGACGGCCACGACCTCGGCGTCGGCACGCTCTTGCCTTGGATCGGCCGCGACGACGACGAGCGCCGCGTGCTGCTCAACGCCATCGGCCCGCACTGGGACGGCAACCAGGTCTGGTTCATCACCGGTGGCGGCGCATTGTTCGCCGCCTGGCCCTTCATCTACGCCACCGCCTTTTCCGGTTTCTACTGGGCGATGCTGGCGGTGTTGTGGACCTTGTTCCTGCGTCCGGTCGGCTTCGACTACCGCAGCAAGCTGCCTTATGCGGGCTGGCGCGGTTTTTGGGACGGAGCGCTGTTCATCAGCGGTCTGGTGCCGCCGATCATCTTCGGCGTGGCATTCGGCAATGTGCTGCAGGGTGTGCCGTTCACCTTTGACGACACCTTGCGCGCCAGCTACAGCGGCACGTTCTGGGCGTTGCTCAATCCGTTCGCGCTCCTGTGCGGCTTGGTGTCGAGCGCGATGATCACTTTCCAAGGCGCGACCTTCCTGATCATCAAGACCGAAGGCGCGCCACAAGCGCGCGCGCGCCGCGCCGCCATGTTCATGGGCCTCGCCGCCGCGTTGCTGTTCGCGCTCGCGGGCGCATGGGTCAGCCGCTTGCCGGGCTATCAGATTGTGGCCGGCGCCCTACCCGGCGCCGAGTCCAACCCGCTGGCCAAAACCGTGTTGGTCCACGCCGGCGCCTGGATGACCAACTACCATCGCAGGCCGCTCTTGTGGCTCTTGCCGGCCGTCGGCATCGCCGCCGCCCTGGCCGGTAGCCTGCTCGCGCGCAGAGGCCGCGGCGGCTGGGCCTTTATCGCCTCCAGCCTGACCCAGGCCGGCATCATCGGCACCGCGGGGAGCAGCATGTTCCCCTTCCTGATGCCGTCAAGCTTGAACCCCAATGCGAGTCTCACCGTCTGGGACGCCAGCTCGAGCCGTCTGACGCTTGCCGTGATGTTCTGGGTGGCGCTGATCTTCACGCCGCTGATCGTGCTCTACACCAGTTGGTGCTACCGCGTCATGCGCGGCCCGGTGACGGTCGAAGCCGTGCGCAAGAACTCGAAAACCGCTTATTGAAAGGACATGCCATGTGGTATTTCGCCTGGATACTCGGTCTGCCGCTGGCGATTTCGCTGGCGGGGATCAACGCGATCATCGAAGAAAATCTGCATCACGACGACGTCGGCGATGAAGCGGCCTGATGGTTGACCGTCCCGCCGAGCGCCGATAGTATCGATGACATGAAACGGATTTCGCTGAACCCGACCGCCCACCTGCAACCGTGTTGTCCGACACGGCGGGGGCCGGCGCGCGCCTAGCGCACACGTTCAGCTCGACCTCGGCCGCCGCGTTGCTTCAACCGGCGGCCTTTTTCTTTTGGGAGATCGCCATGCCGCTTTATCTGTACGACACCTGGCACCGCGCCTTACGGCCCTTCGAACCGCTGCGCCCGGAGCACGTCGGCATGTATTGCTGCGGACCGACCGTTTACGACTACGCCCATATCGGTAACCTGCGCAGTTACCTGTTCGAGGACACGCTGCGCCGTGTCTTGCAATTCAACGGCTACGCCGTGCGCCACGTGGTCAACATCACCGACGTCGGCCACCTGGTGTCCGACGGCGACGAGGGCGAGGACAAGATGGAGAAGGGCAGCCGCCGCGCCGGCGGCGCCTCCGCCTGGGAGATTGCCGAGCGCTACACCGTCGCGTTTCAAAATGACCTACGCGCATTGGGCATGCTCGAACCGACGCTTTGGTGCCGCGCCACCGACCATATTCCCGAGCAAATCGACTTCATCGCCGCGCTGGAAGCCAAGGGATTCACTTACCGCACCGACGACGGCGTCTATTTCGACACCAGCCGCCAGGACGATTACGGCTACCTGGCCCGCCTCGACCGGGCGGGCCTCGCGGCGGGCATCCGTGTCGATCTGGGCCAAAAGCGTCATGCCACCGACTTCGCGCTGTGGAAGTTCAGCCCCGCCGACGCCCGACGGCAAATGGAATGGGATAGCCCCTGGGGCCGCGGTTTTCCCGGCTGGCACATCGAATGCTCGGCCATGTCGACCCAATATCTGTCGCCGTGGTTCGACATCCACTGTGGCGGCGAGGATCACGTCGCCGTGCATCACAGTAATGAAATCGCCCAATGTCAGGCACTTCATGGCACGCGTGCGGCCAACTTCTGGCTGCACGGCGCGTTCCTGCAGCTGGACGATGCCAAGATGTCGAAGTCGAGCGGCGATTTTCTGCGCCTGCAGCGCCTCATCGACCGCGGCGTCGATCCGCTGGCCTATCGCTACCTGTGCCTGACCGCACACTACCGCAAACAACTGAGCTTCAGTTGGAGCGCGCTCGACGGCGCCGCGCAAGCGCTTGAGCGCCTGCGTCACGCTTACGCCGGCTGGCCGGATGGCGGCCGCCGCGACGCCGCCTTTATCGACGCCTTCACGCGCGAGATCAACCAGGATCTGAACCTGCCGCGGGCGTTGGCGTTGGTATGGGGGCTCGTCAAAGGCTCGCTGCCCGATGCCGACAAGAAGGCGACGCTCGCGCACTGTGATCAGGTGCTCGGGCTCGGGCTACCCGGCTGGCGGCCACACCGGTTGGCCATCCCGGCAGAGATTCAGGCCTTGGCGGACGCGCGCGAACAGGCGCGGCAAGCGCGGCGCTGGGACGAGGCAGACCGGCTGCGCGCCGCGCTCGCCGAGCATGGCTACGCCGTGGAGGATAGCGTGGACGGCATGCGCCTGCGGCCGATCGCGCAAAGCGCAATAGCGCACAGCGGCCTATGCTGACAATAGGAGGACAACAACATGACCAACAATGGGCGTACCCGCCCCTTGGCGATGGCCGCCGCGCGCGACGACGACGATGCGGAACCCGAAGCGCTGCCGCTGTTCAAGCGCTATGAAAGCCAAGGCGTGGCACGGCAGATTTCGTTTTATCTGTCGGGCGAAATCGGCGAGCCGATTCACTATACCGATCTGCTGTATACGTTGCGCAGCGCCAGCTCGAGCGATCTGATCCTGCTGCACTTGAACACGCCAGGCGGCAACTTCGACACCGGCCTGCAGATCATCAACAACATCAGCGCCAGCGAGGCGCACGTGTTGACCGTGCTGGAAGCGCGTGCCTATTCGATGGGCGCCATGATCTTTTTGGCCGGCGACGAACTGATCGTGCACGATACCTGCCAGCTGATGTTTCACAACTATTCGTCGGCGTTGTTCGGCAAAGGCAACGAACAGCAAGCGCAAGTAGGCGCGGTCAGCAAGTGGTTCGGCAAGGTCATGCGTCAAGTCTGCCGGCCGTTTTTAACCGACGAAGAAGTCGATCACATTTTACATGGCGAGGACATCTGGATGGACTCGGACGATATCCGCCGCAGGCTGGCGCACTTGCAGAAAGGCGAGCCATCGGTCGCGCCATCCGCCAAACGGCGTTTGACGGCGCAGCGCGAGTCACAGCCAGCCCAAACCCCCAAATAGCAGCAGCGACAACGCCACGCCCCCGGCCAGGCAGCCCACCACGGTCACCTGCTTGGCGCGGGAGGGCATGTCATGCACCCAATAGGCGACCCCGAAAAACGGCAGGTAACCGATCAGAAAGATCAGCCACGGGGCATGACGCCCCCATATCGACCACTCCCACGTCAGGACGCCGATATGGTTGAGCCAAATTTCGACGATCACGCACAGTAGTGAATTCCCCAGCGCCAGCAGCAGGCGGTTGCTGACGCCGAACAAGCGCATGCCGCGCTGGGCCGGCAGCATCCGCACCGCCATGAGTCCCATGACGGCGAACATCAGCGTGATTTCGAGGTTCAGGCCAATGAGCAGCACCAGTGAGGAATGGCCATTGGGCGTGCCCCAAAGCGGCGCGTAGCCGGAGAAATGGGCGATGAGGCCATTGCCGATCTCGTTGACCCAATCCATCAGCCAAAAGGCCACGCCGCCAAGCACCACGCTCCAACGGCGTTCGACGATCTGCTCGTTGTAGATGTACAGCACCAGCAAGAACAAAGGCAGCGCGCCCCATTGAAAATGCGACGTATCGCGCAACAGGCTCTGAGCCTGGGCAGCGGAGGCGAGCAACATGACGGATCTCCCCAAAAAGGTCGCGTCATTACAGCCGCGCGCTATGACATTGTCAACACCACCCCTGCCGGAACGGTCAGCAACCCTCAGAAAAAAATAAAGATCGTGCCAAATTCGTCGATATCATGAGGGACATTCCCCCGGAGTACGGCCATGCAGATTCTCAATCAAACGCAGCGCAATACCGGCGCGTATGGCTTCAGCGAAACGCTGATGGCGCAGACCCAGTTGCAATTCCAAGCCATTGGCGGCAGCGCCGCGACCGGGCAAGCGGGCAACACCGCCGATCAAGTGACGCTGAGCCCCGGCGCCACGGCCAGCAACGGCGCCAACGGCCAAAACGACCTGATGACCTCTTTGCAGGGAATGATCGAGAATATTCTGCAGCAAGTGCTCGGTACGTCGCTGACCACCGTGGCATCCACCACGCAAAGCAATGCCGCCAACAAGAGCGGCCAAAACAGCGACAGCCAGAACGCCCCGTCCTCGCCGCTCGATCAACTGACCGCGTCGATCATGTCCGCACTGCAAGGTAACAACAGCAGCCAAGCGGCGCAAAGCGGCGGCAGTCAGAACAGCCTGCTGTCGGCACTCTCCAGCATGGGCAACTCGGTGCAAAACGACGCGCTATCGCTGTTCAACAATCTATCGGCGCAAAATCAGTCGCTGATGCATAACATGACCGCCAATGCTGCGGCGCAAGGCGCGTCGGGCAGCTACGAGAGCGACGTCTCGGTGGCGGAAAGCGAGCGCTACGATTTTACCGCCAGCGGCAAAATCACCATGGCGTCCGGTCAGGCCTTCCAGTTCTCGCTGCAAGTCGACTTGCAGGCCAGCGTGCAAATCGCCAGCCGCGAAACCGGTACCTTCGGCCCGCAGAGCCAGAACGGCCAAGACAGCCAAAATAACCAGAACGGTCAGGACGGCGCCACGCAGAACCCGACCCTGCAGCTTGGTCAGCAAGCCGGTCTGTTTGCCGGCGCCGACGTGGCGTTCAGCCTGCAAAACCTGTTGGCGGCCTCGCTGGGCAACAACAGCCAGACCACCGGTGCCGCGAGCGGCGCAAGCAATGCGAGCGGAACCAACCGTGCCGGCGGCAACGGTTCAAGCACCAGCAGCAGTGCCGCCGGCGACAGCGGCAGCACGCAGACTGACCTTGCCAGCCTCATCGGCCGCGAGATCACCAGCGCGCTAGCCACCCTGACGCTGACGCCGCAAAACAGCGGCAGCAAGCAGCAGACGCTGCCGCAACAACAAATCAGCGCCCTGTTGCAGCATAAGCATGGCCAGCATGCGCATGGCACGCACAATCACTCCGCGGGCGCCCTCGACGCCACCGCCGATACCGGCAGCCAAAGCGACGGCAAACAGCCGACGACGCCAACCGGCACGCAAACCACCTAGTGCCATCCAGTGCCTCGGCAAACAGGCCGGGGCACTGGATTGAGCCCCCAGGGGGCCGATATGCATATCAGCAGCTTCTCGCTCAACATGGCGTCGCAGCATACGCTTCGCCAGCAACGCAGCACCTGGACGCAATTCACCCCATTGGGGAACGGCACCGCCAGCAACGACCTGTCCAATACGCAGCGCTGGCAAAGCGACGCGGAAACGCTGTCCACGCCGGCAGCGCCCGGCCAGCCGGTTCAACGGTCCGAGCAGCACGCCGACAGCGTCAACACCACCCGTTCCTCCGCCAGCTATCAAGTCGCCTCGCCTAACGCTCACGGCGCGGCGACGGCCTCGCCGCTCGTCGATGACGACATTCCGCCTTTGCTCAACCTTGCCAAGCAGATTCTGGAGAAGGTGTTCGGCATCCACTTCACGCTCTACGACGGCAAGCTGGTGCCGGCGTCGTCCACGGGGCAAAGCGCCGGCGCGCCGGCCGTCGCCAGCGGCACGCAAACCACGACCACGCAAGTGCAGGAACAGGAGCAAACCGGCTTCAGCGCCAGCGGCAGCATCACCACCGCCGAGGGTCAGACGTTCTCGTTTCAACTCGATAGCCAACTGCAGCGGGATTTTCAAGGCAGCGACAGCGTGCGCCGCCAAGTCGGCGGCAAGGACCCGCTGATGATCACGCTGCCTGGGGGATCGGGGCGCTTCAGCGGCGCCAGTGCGACATTCAATCTGGATGCCGGCAGCGGGCAAACCCGCCTGCCGTTTTTCGCCGATGGCGGCTGGCTGGTCTGGGATAAAAATCATGACGGCAAGGTCGCCGACGGCAGCCAATTGTTCGGCCCTCAAAGCGGCAACGGCTTCAACGACCTGGCCGCGCTGGATAGCAACCATGACGGCGTGATCGACGCCAGCGACGCGGCCTTTGCCGATCTCAAGGTCTGGACCGGCATCGACAGCCAAGGCAACGACCAACTATCGTCGCTGTCGTCGCTGCATATCGGCGCCATCCTGCTGCCAAGCGTGGCCACGCCGTTTTCCCTGCGCAACAGCCAGAATCAGGCACAGGGGGAAGTGCGACGCAGTGGCGTCTATCTGACCGACAACGGCCAAGCCGGCCGGGTCAGCCAAGTGGATGTCGATGCCTAAGGCGTGTCGCCCTACGCCTGACGACAGACCCTAGCTGTCCAGATCGTCCTCGCCGGCAGGGTCGAGGTGGGTGGTCACGTACAGCACCGGCAACGCCGCGATCACGCGCTGCCGCGCCGCCACGCTGATCGCGTGCCCTTCACGCACCGAAAGATCGCCGTCGACCTCCAGATGCACGTCCACCACGATGCGGTCTCCCATCATGCGCGTGCGCAGATCGTGCACGCCGCGCACCCCGGGCGTGGCCAGCAGACATTCGTTCAAGCGGGCGATTTGCTCGTCGCTGGCGGCGCGGTCCATCAGGTCATGCAGCGCATTCCAGGCAAACGTCCAGCCCATGCGCCCCACCATGATCCCGACCACCAGGGCCGCCAGCGGGTCGAGCAAATGAAACCCCAGCAGATTGCCGCCGATACCGACCGCCACCACCAGCGACGACGCCGCGTCAGAACGCGCGTGCCAAGCATTGGCCTCGAGCATGCTCGAACCGACCTGCCGCGCGGCGCGCAGCATGTAACGGAACAAGCCCTCCTTGGCCAAGAGCGCCAAGAGCGCGACCCATAGCGCCGCGCCGTGCACGGCCGTCACCAGGCTCGGGTCAACCACCTTGCGCACGCCATTGATCACCATGCCGGCGCCCACCACGACAAGCAGCACCCCCAGCACCAGCGAGGCAGCGGTTTCATAACGCAGGTGGCCGTACTGATGATCCTCGTCGGCCGCTTTCTGACTATGGCGATTGGCCAGCAACACCACAAAATCGGCCAGCAGATCGGACAGCGAATGAACGCCGTCGGCGATCAGGCCTTGGGAACCGGATAGCCAGCCGGCCACCACTTGGCACACGGTGAGTGCGATATTGGTCGCCACGCTGACGAGCGTGCTGCGATGCGCGACGTGTTGACGCGTCTTGTCGTCAACGAGGAAAGGCGTAGATTGATTCATGAGAGAGGCGGGAATAGTTAATATAATAATTAATTGTCTTTATTTAATGATATTCATAAAAAAATATTTTGTAAACAATACGATATAAAAATCAGTTCATCCATCAATCTCGCCGCAAAGCGACAATCATTCTCATTGTTAATTAGAAATTAATATTATTTATTTATGAAAATCAATCGCAGTTTCATTTACCGCAACACGGCAACAATAACCCCATTGACATAATCAAGCATCTAACATTTACAGATTATTCCAGTTGACTAACTCGGCGAGCAGTTGATTTGGATCAACCGGCCACATTGCTTCTTTAGCGACCATTAATATAGAATCATTTTCGAATATAACAACTGCATCGACGATCCTAACGATCGCAGATTGCTCGTGCACTGCGAGCCCTATGCCTTTTTCGGTTCTCCCATTGAGAGTCCAACCCGTTTTGTCATCCCCGGGGCATGTCCTCGGCATACGTATTCCGTTACAGACCACTCAGACTACCCCATGCTGAATCGGTCGTATGACGTGATTTCTACTGCCTAGCGCCGCAGACCGCGGCGCGGTCAGGTCAAAACGCGCGCCCCAACGGGCGCACCCTGCGCGCTATGGTGCGTTGCAATGCGAACGCACTCAACACCCTGTTTTTAACCGCCATCTCGGCGAAGCCGTTTGCTTGCGCCCGCACAATGCCAATGACATTAAAAAGCAAGCGTTTTCCAACCCGTCAAGGAGAAAGGTCGATTGATCCGCACACTCCGCCGTACTCGCGCCTTATGGCGCACGCTGCAAAGCACCCGTAAATTTTTCAAATAACCTTTCGCTTGGAATCATCATGTCATCCAGTTCTACCCAAAGCACCAAAATGGGGGTGGTCGGCCTGACCATCATCGTCGCCGTCAATATGATGGGCTCCGGTATCATCATGCTGCCCGCAAGCCTGGCCAAAGTCGGCACCATCTCGCTATTGTCGTGGATCGTCACCGCGCTGGGATCGATGGCGCTGGCCTACTCGTTCGCGCAGTGCGGCTTCTTCGTCACCCGCTCCGGCGGCATGTCGGCCTACGCCGAGGAAGCGCACGGCAAATCGTCGTTCTTCCTGGCCTCCTATACCTATTACCTGTCGCTGGCCATCGCCAACGTCGCCATCGCCATCACCGCCATCGGTTATCTGTCGCCGTTCGTGCCTTGGCTCTCGGCCGCGCCGGTCAATACCTGCATCGGCGTGATCGCCTTACTATGGCTGACCGCCGTCGCCAACTTCGGCGGCGCGCGCATCACCGGCCGCATCAGCGGCGTGACGGTCTGGGGAGTGATCATTCCGGTTGCGACGCTCGCCATCTTCGGCTGGTTCTGGTTTGACCCGCACCTGTTCGTCAGCGCCTGGAACGTGCAGCACAAGCCGTTCGGCGAGGCGATCTCGTCCAGCATCGCGCTCACGCTGTGGGCCTTCCTCGGCATGGAATCGGCCTGCGCCAACTCCGACGCGGTGGAAAACCCCAAGAAAAACGTGCCGATCGCCGTCATGGCCGGCACCGGCATTGCCGCGGTCATCTACATCCTGTCGACCGCCGCCATGCAAGGCATCGTGCCCAACCACGCGCTGGCCAACTCGTCGGCGCCGTTCGGCCTGGCCTTTAGCCTCTTGTTCTCCCCGGCATTGGGCAGTATCGTCAGCCTGCTCGCCGTCGTCGCCTGCACGGGCTCCCTGCTCGGCTGGCAGTTCACTATTGCCCAGGTATCGAAATCCGCCGCCGATCACGGCATGTTCGCCAAGGTATTCAGCGCAGTGAACAGCAAGGACGCACCGGTCAAAGGCATGGTCATCATCACCGTCGTGCAAACGCTGATCTCGCTGATGACCATTTCGCCGAGCCTCAACCAGCAATTCAATGCCTTGGTCAACCTGGCGGTGTTTACCAATGTCGTGCCCTACATCCTGTCGCTGACCGCGCTGTTCGCCATCATGAAAAAGCACCATGTCGCCCGCGCCACCTATACCCGCAATCTGATCATCGTGATGGTCGCGCTGGTCTACAGCCTGTACGGCATCTATGCCGCCGGCACCGACGCGGTGTTCTGGGGCGCGCTGGTGATGCTCACCGGCTACATCCTTTACGGCTTGCGCGCCGATCGGTTCCCGTCGCCGGTTGCCGACAACGCCCATTAACGCGCATAGCGCACCAAACAAAACCGCCGGCACGGTTTCCCGTGCCGGCGGTTCAGGCTGTTTTTAGTGGTTTGTAGCGGTCCCGGAGGACCCGGCAAAGCCGGGCCTCAGTGGCAACTTACTGATTTCGCAGCCTGATCATCGATTCCCACTCCCCCCGCCCTCTCCCTGAGAGGGGGCGCTCGCTTCGCGAGCATGGGTTTGTCAACACACTCAAACCGCCGGCACGGTTTCCCGTGCCGGCGGTTTTTTTCTCTCCCTGACTGAGGCCGCGCTTAGGCCAGATACGGCGAGTCGTCCTGGCGGGTATGCTCTTCCGGCAGCACGATGGCTTGGCTCGGCGTGCGCGGCGGCAAGTGCAGCTCCGCCACCATGCAGCGGGCGCCGCCGCCGCCGAGGCGTTCGATCGTCTCGACCGGCGCTTGCACGGGAACCACGTACTTCAAGATCTGCTCCTGCTGGCTCTGGCTCAGCGATCCCCATGCTTGGCGCGACAGCGCCAGCACCGGCTGCCCCTTGTGGCCCTGAAGCTCGATACAGTTGCCGGCGAAGTGCTCGACCTGATCCAGCGTGATATCGACGATTTCCTTGCCGCTCTTTTCCAGCGACTGCACCACCGCCTTGCGCTCGTACGGACTCAGGATCGACTCCAGGCAGACCACCGCCATCTTGGTGCCGACGTGCATCATCACGTTGGTGTGATAGATCGGCATGTTGCTCTTGTCGACCGCGGTGAACCATACGGTGCTGTAGCCCATGACCTTGGCGAAGGCGCTTTCCACCATTTCATGGCTGCGCGACGAGCGGCATACGTAGGCGATGCAATGATCGCGGTCGAGCACCATCGAGCCGGTTCCCTCGAGGAAGTATTCCTTCGATTCGTACGAGCTGAAGTCCATCACCGACGAAATGTCGAAGCGTTCGCCGATGCATTCCAAAATGTCGCGGCGGCGCTCGAGACGGCGGTTCAACGCTTCCATCGGATACAGGATCACCGTGCCGTCTTCATGGGTGGTAATCCAGTTGTTCGGGAAAATCGAGTCCGGCGTGTGCGGAGACTGACGGTCCTGAATCACCAGCACGTCGACGCCGGCTTCGCGCAGCAGCGCGACATACTCGTCGAACTCCTTGACCGCCGCCGCTTGCGCCGCTTCAGGCGTCAGGTCGGAGTGCTGGAAGGTATTGCTGCCGGCGGTATCCGGGTTGCTGGTGAAGTTGGTCGGACGGACCATCAGAATGTGATTCGTGGTTTGCATGACTTGACCTCGCAAAGAAATCAGGCAGGTGAGAAAGGGCATCATTGTGCGAGCATTCGCCCGACAATTCCGGCTGTAATCAATGTTGACTGACAGCGTTTTCTGTTATATTCGCACGTGTTACAGCAGATTCCGCTGCAACCCTTTAAAACCAACACTCTCCAGGGCCTTCGCCATGAAACAGGACGACAAGAACAAAGCGCTCAAGCAGCTAGATCGCATTGACCGCAAAATCCTTGAGGTTCTGCGCCACGATGGCCGCATCACCTACCAACGGCTATCCGAAATTGTGTATCTGACACCCCGCCCCTGCCAGGAGAGGGTTCGCCGGCTGGAACAAGCCGGCATCATCCGCGGCTACACCGCCATCATCGATGACGGCGTGCACCGGCTTGGCGTCACGCTGCACGCCAAGATCGCCTTTTCCAGCCAGAGCGGCCGCTCGGCCCAGCAAGCCTTCGAGGCCGAGGTACGCCAGCGTCCCGAGGTGCTCGACTGCTGGCTGGTCAGTGGACAGTTCGACTATGTGGTGCGCATTCACTGCGCCGACATGGATCAATACCGCACCTTGACCAGCGAATGGCTGGCAAGCGACGTGTTCAAGATCGAAAAGATCGTCAGCGACCCGGAGATGCAGGTCATCAAAGGCGCCGGTATTACCAAGAAATAAATTAACCTTTCCTGATATAGCTTTAATATACACTGCCAATTCACCAGCGCCATTTGGCTTGGATCAAGCTCCTGGCGCGGGAAAGTCGTAGGGACGCATACGCACGGTTTGCGGGTCGAGCGCATAGCGCTCCAGCGCGGTGAGTTTGCCGATGTGGCAAGGGAAGGAACGCCCGCCGAATACCTGGGCGTGGATGCTGTCGAGCACGGCGCGCAGCTCGGTTTTGTCCTTGCAACGGCGTAGCCAGCTCTTGGGCAGATAGCGCGTATCGGCGCCGTCCTGCCACTGGAAGCCGCCGATGGCCTTGAGCTTGTCCTTGTCGTCGAAACGCACTTGCAGATTCAAGAGAAACGACGGTTTATCGGCGCTTTGCAACAGCGCCGCCAGCGCGGTTTCGCCGCGCGGGGCCAGCACTTGGCCAAGCATGAACAACAAGGCCCAACAGTCGTTGAGCGCGCGATGGCTATCGTAGAAGTAGCCGCAGTGATACACCAGCAGCTCCAACTTGGCGCTGGTGAAGCCCGCCTCCATCCAGTCGATCTCATTGACCGAGCAGGCAAACGACTTGTCATCGAACACCGGCCAGCGCCGCGCCAGGAACGGCCGGTCAAAGGCGGCGTTATGGGCAATCACCAGATCGGCCTGGCGCGCCAGACTGTCGACGCGGGCATCATCCATGCGCTGGCCGGCCAAATCGGCATCGGTGAGGCCGGTGACCGTCTGCACGACGCGCGACAGCGGCTGTCCCGGATCTTCCAGCCCATCGTACTGATCTTCCAGCGCCAGCCACTCGCCGGTATCGCGACGGTAGCGCACGAGCAGCATGCCAACCTCGATGATCTGGTCGTGCCATTTGTCCATACCGGTGGTTTCGGTATCGACGATCAGCGCCAGGCCGGTTTCGCCGTCCGGCACCGACGGTGCAGGCAACCGCTCCGGCACGCGGCGCAAAATACGGAATTCGGGATCGGCGGCAATCAGTTGTAGCGCTTCGGGCGTGTTCATGGTGGTCGGCAGTCGAATACAATCCGGGCATGATAGCGCGCCATTCCCATGCGGAACATCGTTTTCCGCGCCATTAGGCCGCTGCCGAAGCCGATACCGCCATCGAAAGCGGGTTTTCTTATCTGTCCGAACGGACTGGCCGGCAACGCACGACACCATAGCTGCAAATTGGCGAAGATTAACTAGAATGGGGGTTAGGGTCCTTAGCGCCCTCACTCTCGGCAAAGGAGTCCACCATGTCCATTAGCCCGGTTTCGTCTGGTAACAGCCAGCTCTACACCCAGGCCACCGCCACGACGCCGACCGCCGCCGCCAACCAGGTCAACGGCAAGCACAAGCATCAAGGCGAACAGGCGCAAAACGACCAAACGCAACCCGCCCCACCCAGCGTCAACACCAGTGGGCAAACCACCGGCCGGCTGATCAACACCACCGCCTAAGGTCTGTTTGCCCTCCGGTTTAACGCAGGCTGTTGATTTAGTGGTTTGCAGCGGTTGGGGAGGGCCCGGCAAAGCCGGGCCTCAGTGGCAACAGACTGATTTCGCAGCCTGCCCATCGATTCCCTCTCCCCCTGCCCTCTCCCTGAGAGGGGGCGCTCGCTTCGCGAGCAAGAGTTTGTCAACACCCTCACGCAGGCCATCACCGCCAACGGCGGTGATGGCCTGCGACGTCTTGACTTTCGCTGACTGACCTTCCTGACAGATCCCGTGCCGAACGTCTCCGCGCGACAATGCGCGCTGCCGCGGGGATCGGCTCGGCCAAACAAGACGGTGATATCATGGCCGGATTTGGCTTCATGCCCTTATGTTGCACCTCACCTTTGCTCATAACATAAGAAAGAAACCCATGAAACGAACATCATTGGCATTATTGATCTGCCTAGCATTAACCCAGGGCGCCGCCGTGGGCGCGCCCGTTTCCGGCATCGATTTCAACGCCTTCGATCATTCCGTCCGCATCCAGGACGATATCTTCAGCGCGGTAAACGGCCAGTGGGTCAAAAACACGGCCATCCCCGACGATCACGCGTCCTACGGCAGCTTCAACATCCTGCGCGATCAGAACGAAGCCCGTAGCCGGCAGTTGATCCTCGGCGTCGACAAGCAGCCGGCCAGTGCGGAAGAGCGCAAATTGGCCGATTTGTACGCGAGCTTCCTCGACAGCAAGACGGCCGACAAGCGCGGTATCAAGCCCCTGACCGGCCGTCTGGCGCAGATCGCCGCCATCGACGATCGCGCGGCGCTGACCCGGCTGCTGGGCATGTGGCAAGCGACATCGGTCGATCTGCCGCTGCGCGTGAGCGTAGACCCCGATGCCGCCAATCCGACCATGACGCTACTTCAGCTCAATCAATCCGGGCTGGGGCTGCCGGACCGCGACTATTACCTGCAAAACGACGCGCGCTTTCAGGCGGCGCGCGAAGCTTATCTGGCCTATCTGACCCGACTGTTCACGCAGGCGGGGATGCAAGATGCCGCGCCGCGCGCGCAAGCGGTGATGGCATTGGAATCCCGCATCGCCCAAGCGCAGTGGGATAACGTCGCCAACCGCGACCCGGTCAAGACCTACAACCCGATGTCGCGCGGCCAACTACAGAAAGTCGCGCCGGCGGTCGAGTGGGCGCGTTGGTTCGAGGCCGCCGACCTGGGCAAGGTATCCAAGCTCAACCTGACTCAGCCGAGCTATGCCACGGCACTCGGCGGCATGCTCCAGGACACGCCGCTGCCGGTATGGCGCGACTATCTCAGCGCCCGATTGCTGGATGCCTACGCCCCTTTCCTGAGCAAACCGTTCGTCGACGCCAGCTTCGCATTCCATCAGCGCGCGCTGTCCGGGGTAAAGGAACAGCGCCCGCGCTGGAAAAACGGCGTAGCGCTGGCGGAATCATCGATGGGAGAGGCCTTGGGCAAACTGTACGTGGCCCAATACTTCCCACCCGAGGCCAAGGCGCGGATGGACCTGCTGGTGCAAAATCTGATGCAGGCCTATCGCCAGAGCATCGATACCCTGACATGGATGACCCCTGCCACACGCGCGGCAGCGCAAGAAAAGCTGGCGAAATATCAGATCAAGATCGGCTACCCGGTCAAATGGCGCGATTATGGCCAGCTTGTCATCGACCGCCATGACCTAGTCGGCAATGTGGGTCGCGTGGCCGAATTCCAGTACCGCTACAAGCTGAACAAACTGGGCAAACCGGTGGACCGCGCCGAGTGGCAGATGACGCCGCAAACGGTGAACGCCTATTACGATCCGTCGTTGAACGAGATCGTCTTCCCGGCCGGCATTCTGCAGCCGCCGTTCTTCGATGCCCGCGCCGACGACGCGGTCAATTACGGCGCCATCGGCGCGGTGATCGGCCACGAAATCAGCCACGGCTTCGACGATCAGGGTAGTCAATTCGATGGCGACGGCAAACTGCGCAATTGGTGGACAACGGAAGACCGCGCGCGCTTCGAGGCGCTGACCGGCAAACTGGTGGCGCAATACGAAGCCTATGAGCCGCTGCCGGGCAAGCACATCAACGGCCGGCTGACCCTCGGCGAGAATATCGCCGACAACGCCGGCTTGCAGATCGCCTACAAGGCCTACCACCTGTCGCTCGGTGGCAAAGCGCCCGCAGTCATCGACGGCCTCACCGGCGACCAGCGCTTCTTTATCGGCTTCGCCCAGGTTTGGCGAAACAAGATCAAGGACCAGGCACTACTCAAGCTGCTGGTGACCGACCCGCACTCACCGGCCAACTACCGGCCGCAAGGCGCGGCGGTGAACGCCGACGGCTTCTACGACGCCTTCGACGTCAAGCCAGGCGACAAGCTCTACAAGGCGCCGGCCGACCGCATTCGTCTCTGGTAATCTCCTGTTGCGGCCCGGGTATCCCCGGGCTTTTTTTTATGCGCGATCAGTACAAGCCGCCGATCAGCGGCGGCTCGTCCATCAGCGCGATCTGCTCGCGCAATTCGAGGATGCGGTCTTGCCAATAGCGTACGCCGCCAAACCAGGGGAATGCCGCCGGAAAAGCGGGGTCTTGCCAGCGACGCGCGAGCCAGGCGCTGTAATGCATCAGCCGCAAGGTACGCAACGCCTCGACCAGGTGCAGCTCGCGGTCGTCGAACTCGAAGAAATCCTCATAGCCGGCCAGCAAGTCTTTCAACTGGCGCGACTGATCGGCGCGCTCGCCGGAGAGCAGCATCCACAGATCCTGCACCGCCGGGCCCGAACGACTGTCATCGAAGTCGACGAAGTGCGGTCCGTCGTCAGTCCAGAGCACGTTGCCGGCGTGACAGTCGCCATGCAGGCGCAGCGTCTGCACGCGACCTGCCCGCTCGAAAGCGCGGGACACGCCATCCAGCGCCTGACGGGCCACACCGCGGTACACCTCGCGAAGCTCGGCCGGCAGCCAATCGTTCGCCAACAGCCAGTCGAGCGATTGCTCGCCGAAACGATCGATGGTCAGGGCCGGCCGTTCCAGATAGGGCACGGTCGCCCCCACGGCGTGGATACGGCCTAGGAAGCGGCCCATCCAGGTCAACGTGTCGCTTTGATCGAAGTCCGGCGTACGGCCGCCGCGACGAGGAAACAGCGCGAAACGAAAACCGCCATGCTGGTGCAGCGTGCGCCCATCGAAAGACAAAGCGTCGACGACCGGAATTTCGCGCGCGGCTAGTTCGGCGACAAAAGCATGCTCTTCCAGGATTTGCGCGTCGGACCAACGCGCCGGGCGATAAAATTTGGCCACCAGCGGCGGCCCTTCCTCCATGCCGATCTGGTAGACGCGGTTTTCGTAACTATTGAGCGCCAACAGGCTGCCGCTCGCGCGTAAACCGAGCGACTCGACCGCGTCAAGCAGGGTATCGGGCGTGAGTCCGTCGAAAGGGTGCGGGGTGAGTTCCATGGGCCGCAGTATATCGGATCGCGGCCCATGACAGGCAAAAACGGCGGCTAGCCGTCGTAGCGCGCGAACAAAAAGGCGGTGCTATGGTAGTGCGCCTCGCCATGCGACGTATCGAGCGACCTTTCTTGCTGGTAAGCGAGCACCGTCAGATCGGCAAACAGATCGAGAAACTCTTCGGGGCGGTAGTAATGCTTGATGTGACCGGCCGTTTCGCTGGCCTGTTCTCGGCCGTGGCAGCCGGGATCGTCATCCAAAAACACGGCTGCAAACAGAATGCCGCCAGGCGCAAGCGCCGCCATGATGCGCCGCGCCACGCGCCGGCCATCGTCCGCGTTAAGATGATCGAGCGACGTATGGGCGACAATCATCTGATAAGCGCGGGACGGCAAAGGAAACGACACGATGTCAGCCACGATGCCCTGGACGCTCAGGCCCGCGCTGTCGGCCTGTCGATTGAGGTCGTCGATGGCGACGGCAGAACAGTCCACCCCCGTCACGCGGTAGCCGTGATGGCCAAGATAGAGCGCGTTGCGCCCTTGGCCGCATCCCAGATCCATGGCGTCCCCGGGCCCGTTGACGCCATACTTCTGCATGTAATGAATCAGTTGTCCGGTGGCTGCAGTGCCGTAGTAATTGTCGCAGCCACCGTAAAACTCGTCGAAGCTTCGTACCGACATTCGCTTACTCCCTTTTCCACAATCGGAACACTGATCGATAGTATTGTTCCGGAGCAGATCTTCGACAAGGGTTTCTACGTATATCAGTCGAGCAAATCGACGTTATCAGCGCGTCGGCGCAACCACCTTGTAGCGCGGCGGCAAAAGCAAGGCGGGAATTTCGCGCTGCAGCTTGCCACGGCCGCGGCGAACCGACTTGGGCTGTTTGATGCCTTCCGGCGCGCCGGTCAATGCGGCCGAAGCCGGCGCGGCATGGACAGGCTGAGCCGGGCGCGGCAGCCACGACGGCCAGAAGCCATCGACCGGCTGCGCTTCCAGCTGTTTGCGGATCAGATGGTTGATCGCGTCCAGCTGACGGCTTTCCTCTTGCGCCATCAACGAAATGGCGACACCCGATGCGCCGGCGCGGCCCGTCCGGCCGATGCGGTGCACATAGTCTTCCGGCGCGTTAGGCAGTTCGAAGTTGACCACGTAGGGCAGTTCGGCGATATCCAGACCGCGCGCCGCCACGTCGGTGGCGACCAGCACTTTGATGCTGCCCTCCTTGAAGGCGGCCAGCGTCTCCAGCCGTGCCCCTTGAGCCTTGTCGCCATGGATCGCCTCGGCGGCGTGACCGTCGCGCTTCAGATCGCGCGCCAGTTGATCGGCGCTGAGCTTGGTCTTGCAGAAGACGATCACTTGGCCCATGTCGCGGCTGCGGATCAGGTGAGACAGCAACTTGCGCTTCTGCCAGCCGTCCGCGGCGTACACCAATTGCTCGACATCTTCGTTGGTCGAGTTCTGGCGCGCCACCTCGACCACTTGCGGCTCGCGCATGAAGTCCTCGGCCAGCTTCTTGATTTCCGAGGCGAACGTGGCGGAAAACAGCAGCGTCTGCCGCTCACGCGGCAAGAGAGCCATGATCTTGCGGATATCCTGAATGAACCCCATGTCCAGCATGCGGTCACCCTCGTCGAGCACCAGCACCTCGACGCGGTTCAACTGCACGGTTTTCTGCCCGATGTGATCAAGCAGCCGGCCCGGGGTGGCGATCAGGATTTCCACGCCACGGCGCAACTCGGCGGTCTGCGGGTCCATGTTCACGC
The DNA here is from genome assembly GCF_019232825.1 of Paludibacterium sp. Taxonomy (GTDB): domain Bacteria; phylum Pseudomonadota; class Gammaproteobacteria; order Burkholderiales; family Chromobacteriaceae; genus Paludibacterium. The sequence continues at coordinate 37,607 of NZ_JAFAND010000038.1, forward strand.
CGCCGAAGATCGTGGTGGCGCGCAGCGGCAGGTACTTGGTATAAGCCTTGACGTTCACGCCGATCTGGTCGGCCAATTCCCGGGTGGGCGACAGGACCAACGCGCGCACCGGATGCATGGCTGGCGACGCGCTGGCATTGGCGAATTTCTTCAGCCGTTCGAGGATCGGCAGCATGAAGGCCGCCGTCTTGCCGGTACCGGTCTGGGCCGCGGCCAGCATGTCGCGGCCGGTCAGCACCAGCGGAATGGCTTTGGCCTGAATCGGCGTGGGCGTGCTATAGCCCTGCTCGTCGATGGCACGGAGCAACTCCGGCGACAGACCAAGCTCTGAAAATGACATGTGTTCTCTCCACTTTACAAATCTACAGCAGCGCCGTCCGACGGCGCCATACACCATACTCGCGCAGGGCAGGAATGCCAACGCCGCCCGGCGGGCGGCGCAATGCGTTGCAAACGGATGCTAAGCACCTAGCCCAGCAAGCTGGCCACGCTCATGAGCAGGATGACCAGCAACCACAACAGGGCCGAACGCCAGATTAACCCAACCGCGCTTTTGAGCGCATTCGGATCGGCCTCGTCGCCCAAACCAAGTTCGGGCCGGAACTTGACGGTATAGTCCTGCTTCAGCGGATCCCCCAGGCGAATGCCCAACGCCCCCGCCGCCGAGGCCAACAGGATGCCGTTGGCGTAATCGCCCCAAGCTTTTGCCTGCGACCGCCAGCAATAGACCGCATCCTCGAAATCGCCCATCACGGCGAAACTGGCGGCGGTCAATCGAACCGGCAACCAGTCGAGCCACATCGCGGCCCGGTCGGCGAATTGACCAAAGCGATCCTCCGCCAGCGGGCGGTTGCCCCACTTCTGATACAACATTTGGCTCAGCCGATACAGCAGCGCCCCGGAAGGCCCCGGCAACAGCACAAACCAGAACATGGTGCCGAACACGAAGCGGTAACTGTCCATCACCCCCTGCTCGATCGCCAAGCGCGATACCTCATTGGCCGACAGTTCCGCAGTCGATTGCCCCGTCCAACGCGACAACGCATCTCGCGCCTCTTGATCGCGGCCTTCGGCCAACGCCAGCGAGACCTCGGAGAAGGCGCTGGAGAAATGGCGGAAACCCATCGTCAGATACAGCACGAAAATATTCCACAACAGCGCCAGTACCGGGCTGATGGCCTTCAAACCGTAATACACGGCGATGGACAACAACATCGGCGGCAGAATGGCGACCAGCCAGGCAAAAACGCCGTGGCGGTTTGAACCGGCATTCAGATTGCGCTCGAGGTGATTGGCGTAGCGAATGAACAGCAGCCAGACACGGTTGCGATTGCCGAGCGGACGGATCTGTTCCAATCCTAGTGCGAAGATCAGCGATAGCAGGGTCATTGCTTATTTGAGTGGTTGTTCAGGCCCAACGAGAAGATACCACAACTGTCCCCAGGCGATCACGCCTCAGGCTGATCCCAAATGCCGACCACCGATCGGCACCTCCGCTTGCGCACCGTCCGGGCCATAGGCCATCATCGACGACGCAGCCGCTTTCAGCACACCCAACGCCTCGCGGGCGCGGTGCAACCCGTGATTGATGTGCCGCCCATTGAATTCGTTCAGGGTGACCGCACGCTGAATCGCGTTCTCCAACTGGAACCAGGCATCGCACGCCGCCGGCTTGTCCTGCAGCCAGCGTTGCGCCGAGGCCCGGTCGGAGACGCCGCGTTCTGCGAGCCACGCTTGGCGCACCCGGCTCACTTGCGACAGCGCTTCCAGCGCCAGCCCCTTCTCATCCGCCAAGGGCTCGATGCGCGAGATATCGCCGACAATCAGCGCCTCGCGTTCCTGTTCCAGAAATGCAATAAGCCGGGACACCTGTTCGGTTTCGTCCCGGCATAGTTTGGCAAACACGTCGATATCCGCCATACCTACCCGATTTTTGGATTGAGGGCGCGCTAACTAACGCTTAACCCGCCAGCAATTGCTTGGTCGAGGAAATCAGACCATCGGCGATATTTTCCGGATTGATCTGAAAACTGCCCGCAGCAATTGCGCTCTTAATGGCCTCGACCTTGCTCACGTCGAACGACGGCGCTGCCGCCATATCTTGCGACACGGTATTGATCTGGCTCGCCAGCGGGTTGATCGCCACTTGCTCAGACGACGCACTGCTGCTCGTCGAGTCAGTATCGGTCTTGCGCTTGGCAGACTTGCCCTGCGTCGGGTAAAGATTCTTGACGTCGCCCGCTTGATCGATTTTCATGTCTGGGCCCTTCCTTCAAAACTCCACGGTTACCCGTATTATCGTCGCAAAAGCGAATTACATGAGAAATTATTTTAATTGGATAAGCTAATTACGCCATCCGGCCCCGCCACGCCACGCAGCAATTGACCGTTCGGCATCCGCACCGGTACCACATCACCCGCGCGGCCATTGGCGATGGCCACGCCCTCGGCTTCCACGCTGAAGCCGTCGCCGCTCACCACCACTTTCACTCGCTGATTCATTTTCACAACATATGGCGGCCGCACCATGAAACTGCGCAACCAAATACCGGCAGCCGCGCCGCTGGTCATGCTCTGACCAATCACTTGCGCCGGATCGGACAACACATCGCGCGCCAAGGCGGAATCGGGCAGTGGCGCCTGACGGATATCGTCAGGGCCCAGCATGTCGCCGGCTCGCACCGGATGCGTCAGCACCAGCCCCATCGCCGCGTCGCTGATCGTTACCGGCAGGCGCAACCGCCAGGTTGGCGCCAGGCAATAAATATCCAGAAAAGTATTGCCGCTGGGTTCGGCGCCATCGGACCAAGCGACCTGCGGATCGGCGCAGGCAGGCAGCGCCAACCGCCGATCCAGCGTCCCCAAGCGGAACGCCGCGCCCGGGCGCTGGCTGAGCTCGCCTCGCACGAAGCTTTTAGCCAACTGTTCCAACAGCGTCATATTCTGGTTGGCCGCCAGCGCCGGCCCGGCCAAACACAGCGCAAACAAGAAGAGCACAAACCGTTTCATGCCGCCATTGTAACGCAACTCAGTCACCCAACAGGCCCGGGGTAATCATGGCTTTGAGCCGCACCGGGTCGCCCCCGGCCTGATGGCGCAAACCCAGCCACCAGATCGCGCCTTTCTTGATGTTCCAGTACTGAGGATCGCCCGACATCAGCCGCGCCGCCAACCGGCCGAGATAAGGCTGGTGGCCGACCAGCACCACCGTGTCCACCGCATGATAGAGATCGATCACGGCCAGGACCGACTCCAGCGACGCGCCGGGATTGAGCCCCGCGTCCACCTCAAACCCCTTGCTGAGAAAGGCGGCGGTCTGCTGGGAACGTTTGGCTTCGGAAGCCAGCACCACATAATCGTCCGGCAAGCGCTGGCTCAGCCAGGCAGCCATGCTACGTCCCTGCTGCTGCCCCTTGCGGGTCAATGCCCGCGACAGGTCGTCCGAACCTTCCTCGGCGTCGGCGTGGCGCCATAGAATCACATCCATATTCCCTCCCGCATTATCCCGGTCATCGCCGGCTTAGGGTTTGTTTACATATCTCATAGACGCAGAATACTGCAAATCAGCGGCACCAGCACCGCGGTGAACAGGCCATTGAGTCCCATGGCCAGGCCGGCGAAAGCACCGGCGGTCTCCGAGAGCTGCAACGCGCGCGCTGTGCCGACGCCGTGGGCGGCGATGCCGGTGGCGAAACCCAGCGTCAGATCGTCCAGGCGGCGCAGGGACTGCCGTAGCGGCCCGAACAGGGCGGCGCCGACAATGCCGGTCACGATCACGCACGCAGCCGCCACCGAGGGGATGCCGCCGATCTGTTCGGCGATGCCCATGGCAATGGGCGTGGTGGCCGAGCGCGGCAGGATCGACAGCAGAATCGGGCGAGGCAACCCGAACAGCATGCCGAGTGCCGCGCCGGAGAGAATGCCGGCTATGCCGCCAACGACCAAGGCGATGAGCAGCGCCGGGGCATTACGCTTGAGATGATGCAGGTTATCGTACAACGGCACCGCCAGCGCCACGGTGGCGGGGCCCAGCAAGAGGTGAATGAAGCGCGCGCCTTCCATGTACTGCTGGTATTGCATGCCGGTCGCCCACAAGGCCAGCATCACGAGCAGCACGCCTACCAGCACGGTATTGGTGAGCGGATGGCCATGGCAGCGGCGGTTGAGCGCGATGGCCAGCCGATAGGCCAGCAAGGTGAGGAAGATGCCCGTCAACGGCGAATGCCGCACAACCTCCAGCGCGCCGTTCATGACGACCGCCCCCGCACCGGCCGGCCGAGCCAGTGCAACGTCGCCGCCGCGGCAAGCCAAGTCACCAGCGTCGCCATCACCACGACCAGCAGCAACGACCAAGCAAAGGGCGCGAGCAGCGAGCGCCACAGCATCACGCCAACACCTGCGGGGATGAACAGCATCGACAGATGACGCAAAAGACCAGGCACGGTGGCGCGCAGATCATCGGGAATCGAGCGTCGCGCGCACAGGATCAAAAAAAGCAGCAGCATACCCAGCACCGGCCCCGGCACCGGCAGAGACAAGACGCGAGCAACCGCCTCGCCAGCGAGTTGACATCCCAAAAGCCAGATCAGCGCGTTGAGCATGACGACATTTCATCCTTGATCGCTACTGCCGCAGACTAGGGTCTGTCCCTAGGGGACAGTAACGCTCTTGTTTGGCATAATGCGCCCATGTTTGCCGATAGATACTGGGCGCTCACGCCGCCCCCCCTCTCGCCAGCCATGCAGTCCTGCTTGACGGACGATGGCTCCCTCACGGAAAGATTGATCGCCACAGGGCGCGACTTCACCGTGCGCGTCTTATACCAGGGCCCCTCGGTGGCGGCGCCTGACGAAAACGGCCTGATCGGCGTCGAGACCGGCGCGCCGGTCCTGGCGCGGCATGTCGCGCTGCTGCTTGATGGCGTGGCCGTGGTCGTGGCGCGCAGCATTGCGCGCCACGGCTGCCCTCAATGGGAGCCCGTGCTCGCGCGCGGCAGCCGTTCGCTGGGCTTGACGCTCTTTGGCGAAGACAGCGCGATTATACGTGAACCCCTGCACTACTGTGCGCTGAGCACCGGCCATCCCTTGTTTCCTCTGGCGCGCGGGCAGGACCTGGAGGACGCGCCGCGCTATGCCGCGCGCCGCTCGAACTTTCTGAGCCACGGCGCGGCGCTCAACGTGTGCGAGGTCTTTTTGCCCGTACTGGAGAGTTTTCTGTGAGCCCGGCACTGCGCCAACGGTTACAAGCCTATATCCAGCTGATGCGCATCGACAAACCGATCGGCACATTGCTCTTGCTGTGGCCGACGCTGTGGGCGCTGTGGATCGCGTCCGCCGGCCGTCCCTCGCTGGCGATCCTGAGTATTTTCGTGCTCGGCACGTTTCTGATGCGCTCCGCGGGCTGTGTAATCAACGATTACGCCGACCGCGACATCGACGGCAAGGTGGCGCGCACCAGCCAGCGGCCGTTCGCGCGCAAGGCGGTCACGCCGCGCGAGGCGCTGCTGCTGGCGGCGGGGCTGGCGCTCTTGTCGCTGCTGCTGATTCTGCCGCTCAACGCATTGACGCTGAAATTGAGCGTGGTCGCGGCGCTGGTCGCCGCCAGCTACCCCTATACCAAACGGTTCTTTCCTTTGCCGCAAGCTTACCTCGGCGTCGCGTTTTCCTTCGGCATTCCGATGGCCTTCGCAGCGGTCACCGGCGCGGTCCCGGCGCTCGCCTGGGTGTTGATGCTGGCCACCGGCTTCTGGATCGTCGCCTACGACACCGCTTATGCCATGGCCGACAAGCCGGACGACCTGCTCATCGGCATCAAGACCTCGGCGATCACCTTCGGCGAGCGCGACATTCTGGCCATCATGCTGTGCCATGCCGTCTTTCTGCTGACGCTGACCTGGCTCGGCTGGCAATGGCGCTTCGGGCTACCGTTTTATGCCAGCATACTTATTTCTGTATTTTTTACTATCATGCAGTACCACGAGATCAAGGGACGAGACCGGCAACGTTGCTTCAAGGCCTTCCTGGACAATAACCGAGTGGGCGCGGCGTTGTTTGCCGGCATCGTGCTGGACTATTTGAGCCGATGACGCGCCGCCGGTGCGTCGCCTCGTGGCCAACCTTCAATCTGTCCTTACTAAAGGGAATTGGCGCATGAAGAAATTAGTCGCTTTGCTGCTCATCTGTGCTTTCGCTGCCCCGGCGTTCGCCGCTGACGCCTCGGCGCCGATGCACATGAAGAAGATGGAAAAGCAACACAAGAAACCGATGCACAAAAAGGCGATGAAGAAGATGGCTTCGGCCGCCTGACGCGCAAGCCAGCATCATGAACGGGCGCCCATGGGCGCCCGTTTAGCCGTTAGCGCACTTGCAACGGCAATCGGTAGCGCTGGCCGTTCAACAGCACCGTCATCTGCCAGTCGCGCCGCCCGCTGACACACACCGGCAAGGTGGCGCGCAAACGCCACACGGCATGATCGCGCACGAAGCGGTAACGGTTGAATCCCATGTCCATGCTCACCATGCTGAACTCGGCCTCCGGCGCCGCCCCCCCATCGGCGACGCCGGTGAGCTCGACCGCAAATGCCTGCCCCGCCCGCGGCACATCGACGAAATGCAAGCGCGCCCCCCCGGGCAACGGGCATTCGGCACCGCTCGACGCGCAGGTCACTCCTTGATCGGCAGCCTCGCCACCTTGGCCGCGCAAATACCAGCCGACCAGCGCCAGTTTGACGAGTCCGAGGCACAGCAAAGCGGCACCGAACAACAGCCATTGACGCCGGCTCACGCCCACGCCCCACGCATCATGGCCACGCCGTGCGCGCCATGACGTTGGGCCTCATCCACATCCCTTGTTGTAAGACCGCCAAGCGCAAATACCGGCAGCGGCGCGGCAACGGCCAGCACGGCGGAGAACCCCTCCCAGCCAAGCGGCGGCTCGCCCGGGTGACTGTCCGTCGGACGCACATGGCCCAGCAGCGCATAGTCGCACCCCAGCTCGCCGGCACGCGCGAGTTCCGCCGCGTTGTGCACCGAAGCGCCGACCCATGGCCAATCGGGCCGAGTCGCGCACGTGGCCAGCCCGCGCGCGGACAGATGCACGCCATCGACCGCCAAACGGTCCGGCACGGCGGCATCGCCGTGCAACAGCACGCGTCCGCCGTAGTCATGCACCCGTTCAGCCACCGCAGCGGTAAAGCGCGCCAACGCCGGCAGCGCGAGACCGGACTCGCGCACCAGCACGATACCCGGCGCGCCGGGCGTTTCCAGCCGGCGCAGAATGGCCGCCTCGCCCAGCAGATGCGCGCAAGTGACGGCGAATAGGAACGGCAGCGACAAGGCCTTCAGGATCGGCCCGTTGGCCGGCAGCATCGGCTCGACCGTAGCGGTGCCCGGCGCCATCCAGGCAAAGCGCTGCCCCTCCAGCGGCCGCGGCTCGCCTTGCCATTCCCAGACTCGGAAAAATCGCAGCCGCACCGACGCGTGTTCATAATGGTGCACGCGGGTCAGCCAGTAGCTGGCCCGCGTCATGCGGATGCCCATCTCCTCGTCGAGTTCGCGCGCCAAGGCCTGCTCGAAGCTTTCACCCGGCTCGACCTTGCCGCCCGGAAACTCCCAATAGCCAGCGTAGGGCTTGCCCTCCGGTCGGCTGCCCAGCATATAGCCGCCATCCGGGCGCATCAGCACCCCAGCCACCACTTCAATGATGCGCGGCGTGGGCGTCTCGTCGATCACAGCTTGCGCTCCTTCTTGCTACGCCCCGCCCAGTCGCAGGCGAACTGCCACGCCACGCGGCCGGAACGCCCGCCGCGGGTCAGCGACCACTGCAATGCGGCGCGTTCGGCAAGGGGGTCGAACGCGACATCGAAGTGGGCAAGCCAGCCGCTGACGGCATCCAGATAGGCGTCCTGGTCGAACGGATAGAACGACAGCCACAACCCGAAGCGGTCGGACAGCGAGATTTTTTCCTCGATCGCCTCCCCCGGATGGATTTCGCCGTCCTCGGCATGCGCGTCGAGATTGTCGGCCTGGCGTTCAGGCAGTAGATGGCGCCGATTGGAGGTGGCGTACACCAGCAGATTGGCGGCGCGGCGGCCGATGCCGCCATCGAGCGCCACCTTGAGCGCCTTGTAGCCGTCGTCGCCGGCCTCAAACGACAAATCGTCGCAAAACAGGATGAAGCGCTCCGGCCGCTCCGCCACCAGATCGACGATCATCGGCAAGTCGGCCAGATGCGCCTTGTCGACCTCGATCAAGCGCAGACCACGCTCGGCAAACAGCGGCAGCAGCGTCTTGACGAGCGAGGTCTTGCCGGTGCCGCGCGCGCCGCTCAACAACACGTTGTTGGCCGGTTTGCCGCGAACGAACTGGCGCGTGTTCTGAATCAACAGATCGCGCTGGCGCTCGATGTGCGTCAGCTGATCCGGATGCAAGGTATGCGGTTCGCGCACGGCCGCGAGCCAGCCCGCCGCGCCTTGGCGGCGCCAAACGAAAGCCTGCGCGCGCCAGTCCGGTTGTTGCGGCGCCGGCGGCAGCAGCGTTTCCAGGCGTGCCAGCACCGACTCGGCGCGGGAGAGCAGCTGTTCGAACTGATCCATGGCGCCCCCGCTCAGTCGCGCAGCGAAATGACCGGCCAGCCGTGCGCCTCGGCGTGCGCGCGCAATGCCGGGTCGGGATCGACCGCCACGGGCTGGCTGACCATCGACATCAGTGGCAAGTCGTTGATCGAGTCGCTATAGAAAAACACGGTGCCGTAGTTTTCCAGCTTGTCGCCACGCTCGGCGAGCCACGATTCGAGTCGGGCGATCTTGCCCTCGCGAAAACTCAGCACCCCCTCGGTTTGTCCGGTGAAGTTGCCGTCGGCATCCTCGGCCAACTCGATGGCGATCAGATGCTCGACGCCGAGTTCGCGCGCGATCGGCGCGGTGAGGAAGCGGTTGGTAGCGGTGATGATCAGCACCAGATCGCCCTGGGCGCGATGCACCGCCAAACGTTCGCGCGCCTTGGCGGGAATGATCGGCAAGATGTGCTCCGCCATGTATTCGGCATGCAGCCGGTCCAGTTCATCGCGCGAGTAATCGGCCAGATGCGCCAACTGATGGCGCAGCGCCGCCTGCAAATCGAGCGTGCCGGCCAGGTATTGCTGATAGAAGGCCTCGCTGCGTTCCAGATGCGCCGGCGGCAGCAAGCCGCGTTTGAGCATGAAGCGCGGCCACTCGGCCTCGGAATCGCCAGCGATCAAGGTATTGTCAAGATCGAAAATCGCGAGATTCATGGTTGTGCTCTTGTTGTTTGCAATACGTTTTTCACCAGCGGCACGGTGATCGGCCGGCGCATCGCCAGCGAATAACGGTCCAACATGTCGAGCATGGCGATCAGGCTCGACAGATCGCGCCGCCAGTGGGTCAGCAGGTAGCGGAATACGTCGTCGGCCACCGCGAGCTGGCGCTTGGCTGCATGCGCATGCAGCGCCGCGAGCTTTTCCTCGTCCGACAGCGCCTTGACTTCGAACACCAGCCCCCAGCCGAGCCGAGTGCGCAGGTCGTCGCGCAAACGAAGCGCCATCGGCGGTTTGCGGCCCGCCATCAACAGACAGCCGCTGCCGCTGTCCTTGAGCGAGTTGTAGATGGAAAACAGCGTGATCTGGTCGTCCGGATCGAGATCGTCGATGTGATCGACGGCAATGAAGCTGGCCTCGCGGGCGAAGTCCGGCAACCGTTCCGTTTTGGCGTCAAGATAGATCGACGAGCGCCCCAGCGTTTCGGCATGGGCGATCCAGGCCTGTAGCAGGTGGGTTTTGCCGCTGCCGACCTCGCCCCACAAGTAGATGAAGCGCTCCGCGCCCGGGTCGGTCAGGGCGGTGATCACTTCCCGATTGCGTTCGGCGACGAAGGTGTCGAAAACCGGCAACGGCGCGGGGGCTAAATCCAGTACGAGCTGATCCAAGATCTTTAAGCAAGCGAAGGTAAGTTCAGGCCTCAGATTTTACGCCGAGACGCCCTTGTCGCGAAACCTTAGTTTTTTTGCCGCCGCGCGCCACGACTCATGACGGGAGATTAACCTGCTCAACCGGCGAAATTCGGTTAAAATACAGCGGCTTTCACGTCCCTGAAAGCTCGACGTCAAACTATGTCACGTGAAGAAAGCGAGCAGATCTTGAACCCCACGTCCCTCAGTTACCGTGACGCCGGTGTCGACATCGACGCCGGCGACGCGCTGGTCGAAAACATCAAGCCCTTTGCCAAGCGTACTCTGCGTCCGGAAGTGCTCGGCGGGATCGGCGGTTTCGGCGCACTGGTGGAAATTTCCAAAAAGTACCGCGAACCGGTACTGGTATCCGGTACCGACGGCGTCGGCACCAAGCTGAAACTGGCCTTCGAATGGAACCGCCACGATACGGTCGGCATCGACCTGGTGGCCATGAGCGTCAACGACATCCTGGTGCAAGGCGCCGAGCCGCTGTTCTTCCTCGACTATTTCGCTTGCGGCAAGCTTGACGTGCCCCAGGCCACCGAAGTGGTCAAGGGCATCGCCGCCGGCTGCGAACAGGCGGGCTGCGCGCTCATCGGCGGCGAAACCGCCGAGATGCCCGGCATGTATCCGACCGGCGAATACGACTTGGCGGGCTTTGCCGTCGGCGTGGTGGAGAAATCGACCATCATCACCGGCCAAACCATCCGTCCGGGCGACGTGGTACTGGGACTGGCCGCCAACGGCGCCCATTCCAACGGCTACTCGCTGATCCGCAAAATCATCGAGCGCGCCAAGCCTGACCTGGACGCGCCGTTCGCCGACGGCAAGACGCTGCGCGAAGCGGTCATCGCCCCCACGCGCATCTATGTCAAACCGCTCTTGGCGCTGATGCAGGCGCTGCCGGTCAAAGGCATGGCGCACATCACCGGCGGCGGCATCACCGAGAACACGCCGCGCGTGCTGCCCGATGACGTGGTGGCCGAGATCGACGCCCAAAGCTGGCCGTTGCCGCCGCTGTTTCAATGGCTGCAACGCGAAGGCGGCGTGGCGGCGCAGGAAATGTACCGTACCTTCAACTGCGGCATCGGCATGGTGGTCATCGTATCGCCGGAACACGCCGACGCCGCCAGCGACTTCCTGGCCCGCCAAGGCGAAACGGTCTATACCATCGGCAAGATCCGCCCGCGCGATGGCGCCGAGCACCAGACCCGGGTAAGCTGACACCCTGCCCGTCACGGCGCCGCGGAAGACTGCCGCGGCGCCGTCATTTTTTTCGGCATTGCCATAGAACGCAAATGAAAAACATCGTCATCCTGATTTCCGGCCGAGGTTCCAACATGGAAGCCATCGTGCGCGCGGGCATCCCCGGCGCGCGCATCTGCGCCGTTCTCTCCAACCGCGCCGACGCCGCCGGCCTGGTCTTCGCGCGCGAGCACGGCATCGAAACCGGCGTGATCGACCATCGCCAATACCCCACGCGCGAGGCCTTCGACGACGCGTTGCGGCAGGAAATCGACCGCTATGCGACCGACCTCGTGGTATTGGCCGGCTTCATGCGTATCTTGACGCCGGGCTTCACCCGTCATTACGAAGGCCGGATGCTCAACATCCATCCCTCGCTGCTGCCCGCCTTCACCGGATTGCACACGCATCAGCGCGCCATTGACGCCGGCTGCAAACTCGCAGGGTGCACGGTGCATTTCGTTACCGCCGAGCTTGATCACGGCCCGATCGTGGCCCAGGCCGCCGTGCCTGTGCTGGCGAACGACGACGAAGCGAGCCTGGCCGCTCGCGTGTTGGCCGAGGAGCACCGCCTCTACCCGCAGGTCATCGGCTGGTTCGCCGCCGACCGGCTCGTCTGGCACGATGGCCGCGTCAACCTGAACCAGGACGCTGGCGCCAGCGCCGCGCTGATCAGTCCGCGCGCATGAAACGCAGCACGCGCTTCCCGCTGACGCTGGCACTCCTGCTGTCGCTACTAGCGCACCTGGCGCTGCTGGCCTCGGGCTTGCTGCCGTCGTGGGGCCCCGTGCCGGAAGACAAACTCGCGCCGATCAGCATCGAGTTGACTGCGATGCGGCTGGACAACGCGCCGTCGCGCACCGCCCAACCCGCCGCTGCGCCGCCTGACGCGCTACATATTGCCGCCTTGCCGGCCCCGCCGCGGCCTACGCCGAAACCCGCGCTGAAAAGCGATGCGTCCAGCCTTGATGCCCGCGCCGATGCCTCCGCCCCCGCCGCCGAAGCATCGGCCAGCGACGCCTCCGCGCCCATCGCCGCCGAGGCCGCCGATAGCGAGAACGACAGCGCCCGCCTCGCCCCCGAGCACGCGCTCAAGCGCTTCCCGAAGACGGCGGAGCTCAAATATCAGGTCTATTACGGCGCGCTCATGGCCGGCATCGCCGTCATCGACTGGCAACGCGACGGCGCGCGCTACACGCTGGAGAGCCGCATCACGCCGATCATCGGCCCGCGGCTGCGCTACCGCTCCAGCGGCACGCTGAACCACCATGGCTTGCAGCCGGACGACTATGCCGCCTGGCGCAACGACACGCCACGCGAACACGCGCATTTCGACTGGGACAATCAGGTGCTAGACTTCGGCGACGACAATCGCCAACAAACGGCTTTACAGCACGGCGCCCAGGATATTTTCAGCCTGATCTACCAGCTTGCGCTCAAAGGCGCCGAGGCGCCGCCGGTGCAGATCACCACCGGCAAGAAAGTTTATGAGTACCCGCTGGCGCCGGTCGGCCAAGCCGACTTCGACACCGGCTTCGGCAAGATCCGCGCACTGGTTTTCCGTGCCGCGGGCAGCGACGACACCACCGAATTCTGGCTGGCGCCGGATTTCGCCAACCAGCCGATCCGAATCATCCGTTCGGACAGCCGCATGAAACTGGACATGCGTGTCACCGACATCGTCATTGACGACAACAGCGCGTGGCACCTGCCCAAACCTACGCAAAGAAAGCACGAAAAATGATTCACGCCGCCCAATTGGGACATATTGAGAACGTCATCGGCCAGATGCTGCGTTTCGACCGTCCGGCAGACGCCGTGCTGTCGAACTACTTCCATCAAAACAACAAGCTCGGCGCGCAAGACCGCCACCTTATCGCCGAAACCGCCTTTGCCTGCCTACGCCGGTTGTCGCAGCTCAAAGCGCTGATCGAGCCTGACCGCATCACCGCGCGTCGACTGGCGCTCGCCACGCTGGCCCGCGTGCGCGGCCTCAATCTCAAGGAATTCGGCGACAGCCTGAAGAACAGCGAAAGCGATTGGCTATCCACGTTCAAAGGCCGCGTCTTGCCGGACGACCTGGCGATCCAAGCCGAGCTACCGCAATGGATCATCGACCGCCTGGAGGATCCGACACCCGAATCCGTCTTGGCGCTCGGCCGTGCGATGATGCAGTCGGCGCCGCTCGACCTGCGCGTCAACACGCTGAAGATGAAGCGCGATGAAGCGCTGTGCCGCTTGGACGAGGCCGGCATCAAGGCCGTGGCCACGCCCTATTCGCCGATCGGCATTCGCGTCGAAGGCAAGCCGGCGCTCAATCGCCTGGAACTGTTCAAAAGCGGCGCCATCGAGGTACAGGACGAGGGCAGCCAAATTCTCGGCCTGATGGTCGGCGCGCGCCGCGGCGAGATGGTGGCCGATTTCTGCGCCGGCGCCGGCGGCAAGACGCTGCTCTTGGGCGCGCAAATGGCCTCCTCCGGTCGCCTGTACGCCTTTGACGTCTCGGAAAAACGCCTCGCCAACCTCAAACCGCGGCTGGCCCGTTCGGGGCTGTCCAACGTGCATCCGCAATTGATCGCCAGCGAAAACGACACGCGTATCAAGCGCTTGGCGGGCAAAATCGACCGTGTGCTGGTCGATGCCCCCTGTTCCGGTCTAGGCACGCTGCGGCGCAACCCCGACCTGAAATTCCGTCAATCGCCGGAAACGGTCGAGGCGCTCAACCAACAGCAACTGTCGATACTGCAAAGCGCGAGCCGGCTCGTACGCGACGGCGGCCGGCTGATTTACGCCACCTGCAGCCTGCTGCCGCAGGAAAACCGGGGCATCGTCGACGCCTTCCTCGCTACGCATCCGGAATATCGCATCGTGCCCGCCGGCGAGCTGCTGTCGGAGTTGAAGATTCCACTGTCAATGTCCGAAACCTTGTCGATCAACCCGGCACAACACAATATGGACGGTTTCTTTGCCATTGTCTTGGCAAAGGGGGACAAATAAAATAAGATAGAATATTAGAAAATTCGAATTAACAAGAGGGACCGCACCGCATGTCCGAGCAATTTGTCGCCAGCCAGCTTCGACAACAGATCAGCCGCCGCCTGCGGTACTTTGTCTTGTCGGCGGCATCCTGGCGGCGACAATCGCCTATTTGGCTTGCCGCCGTGCTCATTGGCTGCTCGGCCTATGTGTTCGGCACCGGCAGCCGCTGGTCGCATACGCTGTTCGAGGCCGCGTACGCCAACTCGCCCTACTGGGCACTGTTGATCACGCCGTGCGGCCTGGGCTTGTCGGTTTTTCTGCTCAACCGCTACTTCGCCGGCTTGCTCGGCGGCGGCATTCCGCAAGCCATCGCTTCGCTGCACCCCGGCACGCTGGTGCTGCGAGAACGCGTGCTGACGCTCAAGGCTGCCTTTGGCCAGGTGCTCCTGACACTGATCGGCATTTCCTCCGGCGCCACCTTCGGCTACGAAGGGCCGATCGTCCAGGTTGGCGCCGCCATCAAATACAGCCTCAACCGCAGCGCCGCCATCAAAAACGAAGGCACGTCGCGCAGCCTGATCCTGGCCGGGGCCGCGGCGAGCGTGGCCGCCGCGTTTAACGCGCCGCTGGCCGGCATCGTCTTCGCCATTGAGGAGATGGGCCATGCGTTCGACCAGCGCGCCACCTCGACGATCCTGCTGTCGGTGATCATCGCCGGTTTGACGGCGTTGAGCCTGCAAGGCAACTACAACTATTTCGGCATCACCTCGGTCACGCTGGACCTGCGCCAGGGCTGGATCGCGCTGCCGGTATGCGGCATTGCCGGCGGTCTGATCGGCGGCTTCACCGCCAAGATCATGCTCAAGCTCGCGGCGAGCCTGCCCACTCCGCTGCAACGCCTACGCCAGAAAAACCCCGTGCTGTTCGCCGCCGCCTGCGGCCTGCTCATTGCCGTCATCGGCATTTTGGCTGGCGGCATTACCTTCGGCACGGGCTACTGGCGCGCGCGCGAAATCATTCTGCAAGGCGGCGATGGCTTGGAGGGATACGGCGCGCTCAAATGGCTGACCTTCCTGATCAGCTTCGTCAGCGGCGCGCCAGGCGGCACGCTTGCGCCGGCGCTGGCGGTTGGCGCCGGCATCGGCCTCAACTTGGCGTCACTCATGCCCGACCTGCCGCAAACCGCGGTCATCCTGCTTTGCATGGTGGCTTTCTTTTCCGGCATGACCCGCGCGCCGATGACCGGCTTTGTCATCGTCATGGAAATCAGCGACTCCTCCAGCATGATCATTCCGCTGATGGCCTCGGCGCTGATTGCCGCCAACTTGTCGCGCCTCATTTCACGCAAGGCGTTTTATGGTGAAATGGGCTACATGCTGTTAAGAAAATTCAGACGTGAAATGGCAGAAATTGACCGACCACAGTCCGCCACGTAAAATAACCCGATCAGAACAGTCGGGTATTCGGGGCCCTTTAGGGGCCCTTTAGGATCCCCAGCCTCACCCCTATCAGGAGCGCCGCATGGACACCCAGCAACTCATTCAACAAACCGTCACCGACAACCCGGTCGTCCTCTACATGAAGGGCTCGGCCCAGTTTCCGCAGTGCGGCTTCTCCTCGCGCGCCGTGCAACTGCTCAAAGCCTGCGGCGTCAACAAATTCGTTACCGTCGACGTGCTGGCCGACCCACTGGTTCGCCAGGGCATCAAGGAATACTCCAATTGGCCGACCATTCCCCAACTCTACGTCAAAGGGGAGTTCGTCGGCGGCTCGGACATCATGGCCGAAATGTTTGACAACGGCGAGCTACAAACCCTGCTGAAGGAATTCGCCGCCTAAACCCGTGGCGCGGGCATGGCATTGAGCACCGCGTCGTGGTAAGATAGCGTCCCATACCTGCGTCAGTGTCAGTCAGTGGTTGCCGCCGATTTCTCGGTGCGCCCCGACACCCGCTATCCATCGGCAGCGAAAGCTGCCGTTGATGTATGAAAAGCTGTTTTTCACCGGCCGCCGCCGAGGAAAAACAGCTTTTTCTCAAGGTCTGGGACAAAGCATGAACATCACCGTCGTCAATCACCCGCTGATCCAGCATAAACTCGGCCTGTTGCGCGAGGGCGAGATCAGCACCATGAAATTCCGCCAACTGACGCAAGAGCTGGCCCGCCTGCTGGCCTATGAGGCCACGCGCGACTTCGAACTGGAAACCGTCACCATCGAAGGCTGGTGCGGCCCGATCGACGTGCAGCAAATCAAGGGCAAGAAAGTGACCGTCGTGCCTATTTTGCGCGCGGGCATCGGCATGCTCGATGGCGTGCTCGACTTGGTCCCATCGGCCAAGATCAGCGTGGTCGGCCTGTATCGCAACGAAGAAACCCTGGAACCGGTCCCCTACTTCGACAAGTTCGTCGACAATCTGAATGAGCGCATCGCGCTGATCATCGACCCGATGCTGGCCACCGGCGGCTCGATGGTCGCCACCATCGATTTGCTCAAGCGCAAAGGCTGCCGGCAAATCAAGTCGGTCGTCATGGTCGCGGCGCCCGAGGGCGTTCGCGTCGTCAACGAAGCCCATCCGGACGTCCAGATCTACGCCGCGTCGCTCGACAGCCACCTCAATGAGGTCGGCTACATCATCCCCGGCCTCGGGGATGCCGGCGACAAGATCTTCGGCACCAAACACGCATGACGCGATCCGTCTCAGACAACGCCGCTTTCCAAAGCGGCTTTTTTTCAAGCTTCGGAAGGACAATGCTATGTTTCAACGACTGAAACAGCCTATCGCCGGCGCCCAGATTCTGTTCGTCGCCTTCGGCGCGCTGGTGCTGGTGCCGCTGTTGACCGGCCTGAATCCAGCCATGGCGCTATTGGGCGGCGGCGTCGGCACGCTGATGTTCCAGCTATGCACGCGCCGGCAGGTGCCGATCTTTCTTGGCTCCTCGTTCGCCTTCATCGGCCCGATCATCTATTCGACCCAGACGTGGGGCCTGTCTTCGACGATGTTCGGTCTGTTCTGCGCCGGCTTCATGTACTTCGCGTTTTCGGCGCTGATCCGCTGGCGCGGCATGGCGATGGTCAACCGCCTGCTGCCGCCGGTGGTGATCGGTCCGGTCATCATGATCATCGGTCTGTCGGTGGCGCAAGCTGCCTCCAACATGGCCATGGGCCGTGCGGGCGGCGCCCAGCTAGTCGATTATCATAGCGCGCTGTTCCTGGCCTTCGTGTCGCTCGCCACCACCATCGTGGTGTCGATGTTCGCCCGCGGCATGTTCCGCCTGGTGCCGATCCTGGCTGGCGTCACCGTCGGCTATCTGTGCGCCACAGTCATGGGATTGGTCGATTTGGGCAAGATCGCGGCCGCGCCATGGTTCGCCGTGCCGCACTTCACCTCGCCGCAAGTCAACTGGGCGGCGGCGCTGTTCATGCTGCCCGTGGCCATCGCGCCGGCCATCGAACACATCGGCGGCGTCATGGCCATTGGCGGCGTGACCGGCAACGACTACACCAAGTCGCCGGGGTTGCATCGCACGCTCATGGGCGACGGCTTGGGCGTCTGTATCGCCGGCCTCATCGGCGGCCCGCCGGTCACCACCTACGCCGAGGTCACCGGCGCGGTCATGATCACGCGCAACTTCAATCCCGTCACCATGACCTGGGCCGCGGTGTTCGCCATCGCCATGGCGTTCTTCGGCAAGTTCAATGCCTTGCTGCAGTCGATTCCGATGCCGGTGATGGGCGGCATCATGGTGCTTCTGTTCGGCACCATCGCCTCCATCGGCTTGAAGACCCTGATCGAGGCCAAGGTGGATCTGATGGAGCCGCGCAACCTGGTGATCATCTCGGTGGTGCTAACGGTCGGCATTGGCGGCCTAGAGCTCAAGATCGGCAACCTCGGCCTGGCCGGCGTTGGCCTGTGCTCGTTATTGGCGCTGATCCTGAATCTGGTGCTGCCAACGCGCGCCAAGAGCCATGAAGGGATTTTGGAGGCCCAGGACATCTAACCATCCCCCGGCTCGTCGCATGACGGGCCGGGGTGCGCTATGATGTTTGCATCACACTGCGGGAGTCCGTCATGTTGATCGAACAAAAACAGGCCGTACTGCTAGTCATCGATGTCCAGGAAAAGCTGCTGCCCGCCATTCATGAGGCAGACAGGCTGCACCGCCGGCTCGCCTGGCTGCTCGGCGCAAGCCGCGACCTCGGCCTGCCCGTGGTCTTTAGCGAACAATATCCGCGCGGCCTGGGCCATACGATGGCGAGTTTGCGATCGCTGGCGCCCGATGCGCCTGTGGTGGAGAAAGTGCATTTCTCCTGCGTGGCCGCCGGCTGTCTACCCAAGTCCGCCATGACGCGCCAGCAGTTCGTGTTGTGCGGCATGGAGAGCCACGTCTGCGTACTGCAAACCGCGCTCGATTTGCTGTCGCTCGGCAAAGCCGTGTTCGTGGTTGCCGACGCCATCGGCAGCCGCCACGCGCTCGACCATCAACTGGCGCTTGAGCGCCTGCGCACCGCCGGCGCGCACATCGTCACACGCGAGATGGTGTTGTTCGAGCTGTTGCGCCAGGCAGGCACAGAACGCTTCAAGGCGGCGAGCAAGGCGTGGCTGCAAGGCGATCAACCTTAAGCCCCACGTGCTCAACATAAAAAAGGCTGCCCGAGGGCAGCCTTTTCGTGATACGACCGGTGGGTGATTAGGCCAGAGCGGCAACCACAACCTTGATCGGCGACACCACGTCGTGGTGCAGCGCGATTTCCAGTTCGTATTCGCCGATGGCCTTCAACGGGCCGTTCGGCAGACGGACTTCGTGACGCTTGATTTCCACGCCAAAAGCGGTAACCGCTTCGGCGATGTCGACGTTGGTCACCGAGCCGAACAGACGGCCGTCAACGCCGGCCTTTTGTTCGATGGTGATCACGGCGCCATCCAGCTTCTCGCTGCGGACTTTGGCGTCGGCCAGGATCTGAGCCTGCTTGGCTTCGAGCTCGGCGCGGCGGGCTTCGAATTCCTTCAGGTTGGCGTCGGTGGCGCGCTTGGCCTTGCCTTGCGGGATCAGGAAGTTACGGCCGTAACCATCCTTGACCTTGACCACATCGCCCAGTTGACCCAGGTTGGCTACTTTTTCGAGCAGAATGACTTGCATCTTGTATGTTCCTTTCCCGGATTAGTGCTGGTCGGTGTACGGCAGGAACGCCAGGAAGCGAGCACGCTTGATCGCGGTGGTCAGCTGACGCTGATAGCGAGCCTTGGTACCGGTAATGCGAGCCGGGATGATCTTGCCGTTTTCGGCGATGAAATCCTTCAGCAGTTCAACCGACTTGTAGTCGATTTCCTTGATGCCTTCCGCCGTGAAGCGGCAGAACTTTTTGCGCTTAAAGAGTTGACGAGCCATTTGTCTAACCTTTTACAAATTCAACGTATTCGATATGCAGTACCAACCGCGGGTTTTTCAGGCTGCGCTGGCAGAGAAAGCCGGTGAGATTCACCGTCCGGCCGGCAAGCGTTCCCGCCCACGCCGGCGCTTTATCGCCGATTAATACCGCCTGAATCTCGCAAGCGACGTCGCGTTCGAAACCCGCCTCATTCTGTTTGGAATGATGCCTGAGCCACATTTCCAACACCGGCAGGCCGGCAGGGGTGTACCTCAGGGCTTCTTCGCGTTCGACCGTCGCGGTCAATACCAGATGATTCTGCAAAGCATCCGCCTCAGGCAGCGGCTTCAGCCTCTTCTACCGGTTGCTGACCGTCGAGCAGGTTCTTGGCCTTCTCGTCTTTCATCATCGGGGAAGCGTCAGTCACAGCGTGAGCCATCTTGATGGTCAGATGACGCAGAACCGCGTCGTTGAATTTGAATGCGTGTTCAAGTTCAGCGAGGGTCTCGGTGCCGCACTCGATGTTCATCAGAACATAGTGGGCCTTATGCAGCTTCTGGATCGGGTAAGCCAGTTGACGGCGGCCCCAGTCTTCCAGGCGGTGGATGATGCCACCAGCGCTGACAACCATGCCCTTGTAGCGTTCGATCATCGCCGGAACTTGTTCGCTCTGGTCCGGATGGACGATGAACACAATCTCGTAATGACGCATGTGCACTCCTTATGGATTGAAGCCCTCCCACCATGCGTTGTGCGGGAAAGCAAGGGTTGAAACCGGACGATTTTACGCGAATGACGCCAGGAGGGCAAGACAATACCGGCAGGGACGTCGGAAAATGGCTGTTACGGGCGGGGGTCGGGGCCGGCATTTTCTCCCGCCGTTTAAGGTTTTGCTTCTACTCCCGCTTTTAAGCCTGTGCGAGCATCCACTGCGGGAGTAACGGCAACACCTTGAAAGCGGGAGTGGGGGCGAGCTTTTACTCCCGCCTTTAAGGTTTTGCTTCTACTCCCGCCGTTAAGCCGGAGCGAGCTGCCACTGCGGGAGTAACGGCAACATCTTGAAAGCGGGAGTGGGAGCGAGCTTTTACTCCCGCCGTTAAGGTTTTGCTTCTACTCCCGCCTTGCATTTTAACTTTCAGAATTTACGGACAAGCTGCCCAATTGCCGTTTTCCGTTGAGCAAACTAATCTGGTGGGGCTTTGGGCGGAACATTGCCAAAGGCGCGGGCCCGGGGTGTT
>NZ_JAFAND010000160.1 GCF_019232825.1 Paludibacterium sp.
CTCGGCCGCCGATGACACGCTGGCGCGGCAAGTTACCGATGCCATCTCCGGCATCATCGCCAGCGGCGCCGCCGACGTCGACGTCGTGGCGCGCGATGGCCGGATCATCCTGCGCGGCCAGGCCGCCAGCCAACAGGTCGAAAATCAACTTTTGGATACAGCCAATGCCGTTTACGGCGTAAAGGAGGTGAAATCGGAAATTAAATTATCTGCCAGCTAATGCCTGTGTTTTGAGTTTGGTCTCTACCTTGGGCCCGCCACTCCCCCGGCGGGCGTTTTTTTTGGTTCTTCACGGATTACCGGGGAAGGTGGCTTTGATCTTTAGGAAGAAATAGTCACTGTCCCGGTAGCCGTAAGCCATGCGCTTCATCACTTTGATTCGGTTGTTGATCCCTTCCAGTTGCCCGGTGTGCATCGGCCATCGAACGCGGCTGAGTACTCCGCGCCAATAGGGGGCTAAGCGTTTGGCAAAGCGCATCAAGGGTTCGATGCCACTTTCCTTTGCCTGCCGCATCCAATCACTCCATGCGCGACGCCAAGCCCAGGCAGAAGACGCTGACCAGATCGCTTTCAGGCTCGACTTCATGACATAAACCGTCATCAATGCCTGGTTCGCGGCCAGTAGCTCCTGCAGACTGACCCGTTGTTCTTGCCCCTTCAAATTCTCTGAGTTGCGCAATAATAGCCATCGTGCCTGTTTGATGATTCTCCGCGCGGGCCGGTCATGGCGCAGTCGGTTAGCCTCATCTACGCGGACGCGGTCGATCACTTCTCGGCCAAACTTGGCTATCACGTGGAACAAGTCGTAGACCACGCGTGCATTGGGACACTGTTTGCGCACTTCCAGGTCGAACGCGGTATTCATGTCCATGGCTACCGCTTCAATCGCCCTACAGCGCTCAGGCCCTAACCAATCAAAGAATGATCGAATCGCCACCCGACTACGTCCTTCGCATACCCAGAGCACGCGCCGCGAGTCAGCATCCATGATCACTGTGGCGTAGCGATGCCCTTTGTGAAGTGCAAATTCGTCCATGACCAACCGTTGAGGCAAGGCCGGTGGCAGCGTACCGATCACCGCTTGCAGCCGACGCTTATCCTGTTGCCTGACGGTTTCCCAGTGCAGGCCAAACAGTTCGGCCACATGCTGAACCGGCATCTTGTGACAGGCCTTGGCCACTGCGTCGGTCAAGCGACGAGTCAGCCGTGCATATTGATCGGCCCAGCGGATCAACTCCCGTCGGCGACCGCACGAAGTGCAATCAACACGCCGCACTTTGGTTCGTAGCCAGACCTGTCGCCCGAGAATCGGCAGATCACGCAACGATCGCCATTGTGTGTCATGCACTCGAGTCGTTGGTTGCAAACAGCCAGAGCACACTGGCTTGGCAGTAGACGGAACCAGCGTCAGATGGAGATGGTGCTCATCGAGCTGGTGGTCGGTCACTTGAAAGCCTTCCCAAAACGGAAGACGGCAAATATCATGGCACATGAGAACGGCGGTGATTGGTAACGGTTTGGTCGCACAAACAGTTTACCGATTCACCGCCGTTCTCACGTCTATATCTGCTTCGGTTCCCCTCTAATCCGTGAAGAACCATAAAAAAGCCCCGACGGCCTGATGCATCAGGACGGCGGGGCTGAACGTTGCGCTCATTGCGACTGCCTTGCTTACTCGCCGAGGTAGGCGTTGCGGACGCGTTCGTCGTCGAGCAATTCGCGCGCGTTGCCGCCCAGCGTGATCTTGCCGCTCTCCATGACGTAGCCGCGCTGACTCACTTCCAGCGCCAGACGCGCGTTTTGCTCCACCAGCAACATGGTGACACCCTCGGCGGCCACCATCCGGATGATTTCGAAAATCTTCTGCACGATGATCGGCGCCAGACCCATCGACGGTTCGTCCAACAGCAACAGCTTCGGACGCGACAGCATCGCGCGCCCCATGGCCACCATCTGTTGCTCGCCGCCGGACAAGGTGCCGGCCAACTGCTTGAAACGTTCCTTCAGCCGTGGAAACAGCTCGTAGATACGCGCCAGTTCGACCTGGATCTGCGCCTTGTCGTCGCGCGCATAGGCGCCCATCAGCAGGTTCTCTTCCACGGTCAGCTTGGCGAAGATGCCGCGGCCTTCCGGCACCATGACCAGACCTCGGCGCACGAAGTCGTGCGAGTGGATGCCGGCGGTGTCCTGGCCGTCGAACGAGATGGCGCCGCTGGCTTTCTTCACCATGCCGACCAGCGTCTTGAGCGTCGTGGTCTTGCCGGCGCCGTTGGCGCCGATCAGCGTGACCAGTTCGCCCTGGTCGATGTGGAAGTCGATGCCCTTGACGGCTTGAATGCCGCCGTAAGCCACTTGCAGGTTTTTAACGTCGAGGAGACTCATTCGTGTGCCACTCCCAAGTAGGCCTCGATGACCTTCGGGTCTTTGCGCACCGCGTCCGGCACGCCCTCAGCGATACGTTTGCCATAGTCGAGCACCGCAATGCGGTCGCACAAGCCCATGACCAGTTTGACGTCGTGTTCGATCAAGAGAATGGTCACGCCGCCGTCGCGCACCTTGGCCATCAGCTGGCGCAGGTCGTCGGTTTCGCGCGGGTTCATGCCGGCGGCCGGCTCGTCGAGCGCCAACAGCTTCGGCTCGGTGGCCAGCGCGCGGGCGATCTCCAGCCGGCGCTGGTGGCCATAGGACAGGTTGCGCGCCAATTCGCCGGCGACATCGGTGATGCCGACGTACTCCAGCAGCTCCCACGCCTTGTCGCGGATCGCGGCTTCTTCAGCACGGGTGCGCGGATCGCGCAAGACGGCGCCCAAGGCACCGGCGCGGCTCTTGATGTGCCGGCCGACCATCACGTTCTCCAGCGCGGTCATCTCCGAGAACAAACGGATGTTCTGGAACGTGCGGGCGATGCCGGCGGCCACGACTTTGTGCGGCTTGGCGCGGAACAGGTCTTGCCCGTCGAAGGTGAAGGTGCCCTCGTCCGGCATGTAAAGCCCGGTCAGCACGTTAAACAGCGTGGTCTTGCCGGCCCCGTTGGGGCCGATCAGGCCGTAGATCGATCCGCGCGGGATCTCCAGGCTGACGGCGGACAAGGCTTGCAGGCCGCCGAAGCGTTTGTTGATGCCTTCGATTTTCAGCAATGCGTCTGCCATGATTTACCCTTTCTGCGCCCGGGCCTTGGCCTTGGCATCGGAAAACTCGAGTGCGCGCCGCTTGGACGGCCACATCCCGGCCGGACGTACCAGCATCATCACCACCAGCGCCAAGCCGAACAGCAGCTGGCGGGCGTTTTCCGGGTCGACGATCATGCGTCCGAAGGTATTCATTTGCAACGGCCCGATGGTATCGCGCAGGATTTCCGGCGCGACGGTCAACACCACGGCGCCCAACACCACGCCGGGGATGTGCCCCATACCGCCCAGCACCACCATGGCCAGAATCATGATCGACTCCATCAAGCCGAACGATTCCGGCGAGATGAAGCCCTGGAACGAGGCGAACAAACCGCCGGCGACGCCGCCGGAGAGCGCCCCCAGGGCGAAGGCCAATAGTTTGATGTTGCGGATGTTGATGCCCATCGAGGCCGCGGCGATGTCATCCTCGCGCAGCGCCACCCAGGCGCGGCCGATGCGGGAATGCTGCAGGCGCGAGGCCAGGATCACCACCAGCACCGACAGGATCAGGAACAGATAGTAGTGCAGGTACACCACCGGCAGGTTCAGGGAACCGATTTGCATCGTCTTGCCGAGCGTTACGTCGCCCAGATGAATCGGGTCGATCAGGTTGACGCCTTGCGGGCCGTTGGTGATGTTGATCGGCTGATTCAGGTTGTTCATGAAGATGCGGATGATCTCGCCGAACCCCAGCGTCACGATCGCCAGATAGTCGCCCTTCAGCCGCAGCACCGGGGTGCCGAGCAACAGGCCGAAGCACGCGGCGCAGATCGCGCCGAGCGGAATGGTGACGTAGAACGGCAGGTGGAGGCCGAACTGCGGCGAGCTCAACAGGGCGTAGGTGTATGCGCCAACGGCGTAGAAGGCGATATACCCCATATCGAGCAGGCCGGCGAAGCCGACGACGATGTTGAGCCCCAGCGCCAGCATGATGTAGAGCAAGGCGAAATCGACAATGCGCACCCAGGAGTTGCCGAGCACACTGCCGATGACGAACGGCGCGACCGCCATCAACACGGCGCAGCCGATAAAGAGGGCCATCTTGCCGCGCGTCGAAGTATTCGTGGTCATGTTGTTCTCCCGATCAGGCGCGGTCGGCCAGTTTTTCGCCCAGCAAGCCGCTGGGTCGGAAAATCAGCACCAGGATCAACACCACGAAGGCGAACACGTCCTGGTAATTGCTGCCGAGGAAGCCACCGGTCAAATCGCCGATGTAGCCGGCGCCCAGGCTCTCGATGATGCCGAGCAGGATGCCGCCGAGCACGGCGCCGCCGAGGTTGCCGATGCCGCCCAGCACCGCGGCGGTGAAGGCCTTCATGCCGATCAGGTAGCCCATGTAATAGTGCGCCTGGTCGTAGTTGGTGGCCACCATCACCCCAGCCACGGCGCCAAGCCCGGAACCGATGACGAAGGTCGCCGAGATGATGCTATTGACGTTGACCCCCATCAGGCTCGCCACCGACGGGTTTTGGCTGGTGGCGCGCATGGCGCGGCCCAGCTTGGTCTTTTCCACCATGACCAGCAGCCCCGTCATGATCAGCAAGCACAGCACGATGATGAAGATCTGTAGTTTGGTGATGCTGGCGCCGAAGAAAGTGACGACATCCTGGTTGAGGATCGGCGGGAACGGAATGTAGTTGCGGCCCCAAATCAGAATGGCGATCTGCTGCAAGCTGATCGACAAACCGATGGCGGTAATCAGCGGCGCGAGCCGTGGCGCGCCCCGAAGCGGCCGGTAGGCGATGCGCTCGATGGTGAAGCCCACCAGCATGCACGCCGGTATGGCGACGAATAAACCGATGGCCAAAATAACCGGCCCAGGCAGGGAAACGCCGGCATTGACCAGCGCGTTGACGATGGTGATGGTCACCATGGCGCCGAGCATCACCACTTCGCCGTGGGCGAAGTTGATGAGACCCATAATCCCGTACACCATGGTGTAGCCGAGGGCGATGAGTGCGTAAATACTGCCCAGCACCAGCCCATTGAGGATCTGTTGCAGAAAAATGTCCACGGGGGAGATCTCCTTGTTCTATTTATCCTAGCGGCAGACGGGCTTGTGCCCCATCCTCCGGCGGCGGCGCATGCTTGGCGGCGCGCGGCAGGCTCATTTTCCCGTTGGCCCGACCCGCGTCGCGGCGGCGTGCTGTCGCCGGAACCGCGTGCTGTCGTTTATTGTGTTCTGTCCGACAGTTGTTCGGATTATGCTTGCGGGTTCAATAAACTGTCAATCTTAACAATTGATGAAACGGCACATTTTTCGCAAGTATTTTTAATTTCTGTAATTTGTTGAATTTATTGAATTTTTTAACAACAAAAACCGTATACGATCTGGAGATTTGTATATCAGAAAGGGGCGATATGAAGCCTTTTTCGCCAGTGAAAAATAGCCGCGTTTTGTTGCCAAATGAACAATTTCTTGCTGGCTTCCCGCAATTTCGTGCTATCAATGTTCACAATTGAAAGCACCCCGCGCTATAAGGCACAGCAAAGATTCGCTTGTATACAAAATACAGCGGTACAAAGTAAAAGACCGCGCCATACGGCACGGTCTTCATCCACAACATTTATGACTGAAGCATGGTCAAGTCGCCACAAAGCGATCCATGCAAAACACATAGGCGCATCACCGCATCATTCCGCGCCCGGCCGTCTGGTCGGCGACAACGGCACACAGCGCACCTTGTCGCCCTCGGCCACGCCAAGCGCGGCCGCCTGCTCGGCCGACAAAGCCACGTCCTGCTCGCCGGGCGCGCGATACGCCACGATGACACGAAAATCAGCGAAGGCGGTATTGCACACCAATAGACGTTCGCCCTCCCCGCTCGCCGCCGGCACCACCCGCACCGGGCTCAAGCGGCTCTCGCGCACGGCGCGGATTTCTCGCGCATACGCCTGCACCGTTGGGCCGCCGTCGAAAATATCGACATAGCCCTCGCAGCGGAAGCCTTCCGCATTCAACATCTTCAGCGCCGGCTTGGTATCGGGATGCGGCTCGCGAATCACCGCTTGCGCCGCCTCGGGCAACAGTTCGATATAGATCGGGTGCTTGGGCATCAGCTCGGCGACGAAAGTCTTTTCGCCCAGCCCGGTCATCGTATCGGCGCGGGAAAAGTCCATCGAGAAGAAGTGCCGGCCCAGGCCCTCCCAGAACGGCGATTGCCCCGCCTCATCCGACACCCCGCGCAACTCGGCCACAACGATGTCGCTGAACAGGTCGGGAAACTGCGCCAAAAACAGCAGCCGGCTTTTGGACAGCAGCGAGCCGACGCGATGAGCGCGGTAATCGGGATGCATGAACAGGCTGCACAGCTCGGTGAAGCCGGTATGGTCATTGGACAGGAATAGCGCATCGTGGCGCTTGTAGACGCCCAACTCCTCCGAGGCATGCACCACCGTACCGATGCGATAGTTGTACCAGGGGGTTTTCAGCCCCACGGCGGCTTCCATCGCGCAGGTGCCGGCAATGCGGTCGTGCTCGGTGTCTTCCAGTACGAAAATGAAGCCTTGCTCGATTTGCGGCAGCTCGCCGGCAAACGATTTGACCGAGCGGTCGATACGTTCGGCCAGCCATTCCTCGTCGGCCGGCAGCGAGGTCATGCCCACGCCGGCAACCTCGGCAAGCGCCATGAAGCGCGCGAGGTCGTTACGTTCGATGGGGCGGATGATCATCATGATGATTGTCTCTCTGTTCAGCCAAGCTGCAGGTCCGTCGCCCTGATCCAGGCACCGGCGGTCACCCCCAAGGCCTCGGCCGCCTCGGTTCCGATTTGCACGCAGCCATCGGCGGCGAGCACGCTGTCGGCCAGCGTCGCCACGTATTTGGCGCAGCGCTCGTTGGCCATGAGCCGCGGCTTGGCGTCGCCCGGCAATGCGGCGACCACCTCGACCCGGTAGAGGCGAGAATGCTGCAGCGTGTAGAGCCGGTCGATATCGGCGGTCAGCACCGCGCCGCCATCGAAGATATCGATGTATTCGTCGGTCTCGAAGCCTTCGCGCATCAGGATCTGGCAGGTGCGCTCGGAGTCGGGGTGCACCTGGCTGATCGCATCCTGCGCCTCGTCGGGCAGGAGCGGCACATAAATCGGGTAGTTGGGCATCAGCTCGGCGATGAACGACTTGCTGTGCGAGATAAACGCCTGTTCGACCTGAGGAAAATCCATGTCGAAAAAGATGCGGCCGATGGCGTTCCAGAACGGCGATTGCCCTTGCTCGTCATGCAGCCCCTGCATTTCGGCAATGATGCGTTTGCCGAAACGCAGCCGCTGCCCGGCAATAAACATCAGCCGCGCGCGCGATAGCAATTCGGCGCCGAGCTGACGGTGGGTCGGGTCGACGTAGAAGCCGCACAGCTGCACCATGCCGGTCAGGTCGTGGCACAGGTTGAGCACGTGAACCCGGTTATGCACCCGCAGCGTGCGCGAAGCATGCACGAAAATCTCGTTGCGATAACTGTAAAACGGCTCGTCGAAACCGGCTGCCGCGGCAACCGCCGCGGTGCCGACGACGACGCCATCGTCACACAGCACAAAATCGTAGTATTCGTAGCCGGCGCCGGCGGTGGCCTCGTGTTCGAACGAGGAATTCGAGCGCTGAATGCGCTCGAACAGCCGGTCGCGATCGGCCGGCAGGCTGGTAACGCCGATCCCGCTGTCGTAGGCCAATCGTTCGATGGCCGGCAGATCGGCGGTGCGGACGGGACGCACGGTAAGCATGAAGTCGCTCCTCAAGCGATGCGGGCCAGCGCGCGGTCGAGGCGCGCCAACCCTTCGTCGATATCCTGGTCTTCGATCACCAGCGCCGGCGCCAAACGCACGACGCCGGGTCCGGCCTGCAGCACCATCAGCCCCTCGGCCTCCGCCGCGAGCAATACGTCGCGCGCCGCGCCCTCCAATTTGCCTTGCAGCTCGCAGCCCAGCAACAATCCCTTGCCGCGGATATCCTTGAATATCCCGTATTTGTCGCCCAAGGCGGTCAAACCCGCCACGAAGCGCGCATGGCGCGTGCCGACGCCCGCCAGCACCTCGGGCCGGCTGACGATTTCCAGCACCCGCAAAGCCACTGCCGATGCCAGCGGGTTGCCGCCATAGGTGGTGCCATGGGTGCCAGGGGTGAAGTGCTCGGCGATGGCGTTGGTGGTCAGCATGGCGCCAATCGGGAAACCGCCTCCCAGCGACTTGGCCGAGGTCAGGATATCCGGCACCACACCGGTCTGCATGTAGGCATAGAGCGAGCCGGTGCGGCCGACGCCGGTCTGCACCTCATCGAAAATCAACAGCGCGCCGTGCTGGTCGCAAAGCGCGCGCGCGCGCGCCAGGTAAGCAGGATCGGCCGCGACCACCCCGCCCTCGCCCTGGATCGGCTCGATGATCACCGCGCAGGTATGATCGTCGACCATGCGCTCCAGCGCGGTAATGTCGTTGTACGGCACGTGCGCGATCGCGGCCGGCAACGGCGCGAAATCCTGGCTGTATTTGGCCTGGCCGCCCACCGAGACGGTGAAGAGCGTGCGGCCGTGAAAACTGTTGGCGCAAGCGACGATGCGGTGCTTGTCCAGGCCGAAACGGTCGCGCGCCACCTTGCGCGCCAGCTTCAGCGCCGCCTCGTTGGCTTCGGCGCCCGAGTTGCAGAAGAAGGCCCGGTCGGCAAACGTCAGCTCGGTCAACAAGCTTGCCAAGCGCAGCACCGGCTCGTTGGTAAACACGTTGGAGACGTGCCAGAGCTTGCCTGCCTGCTCGGCCAGCGCCGCCTGCAGTTCGGGATGACAGTGCCCCAGCGCGTTGACCGCGATACCGCCGGCAAAATCGATGAACTCGCGGCCGTCCTGATCCCACACGCGCGATCCGGCCCCTCGCACCGGAATGAATCCGGCGGGGCTATAGGTCTGGACCATCACCTGATCGAAGGTGGCGCGGGATACGGCTTTGTTCATGAGTTCATCCTTTGGTAGCGAATGTTGTTATCGAGGTGTCGCGCCGAAGCGCTCCTGGCTCCTGGGGTTAAGCGGCCGGCATCGCGGCCATAACGGGCTATTCTAACCCCGAATGGATAAGGGATGCTGATGAAGTCGGATGTCCATCATGAAAAAACGCCACGAGCACTCGCTCGTGGCGTTCGATAAAACGTATCAGGCCAGCTTTTATTCGGCAGTCTTCAAACCGAAGGCATCGGCGGTATCGCGCGCGGTCTTCGATTCCTCTTCCAACAGCGCCTTGATCGACAGGCGGATGCGGCCGCGGTCGTCCATCTCGATTGCCTTGACGCGCACCACTTGGCCTTCCTTCAGGTAGTCGGAAACGTTCTTGATGCGTTCGTGCGCGATTTGCGAGATATGCACCAAGCCGTCCTTGCCCGGCAGGATAGAAACGATGGCGCCGACGTTGTTGTCGAGAATCTTGACCACGGTGCCTTCGTAGGTCTTGCCCACTTCGACTTCGACGGTGATTTCCTCGATGCGGCGGCGGGCGGCATCAGCGCCTTCTTGAGTCACCGAGGCGATGGTGATGGTGCCGTCTTCCTCGATATTGATCTCGGTGCCGGTATCCTTGGTGATGGAGCGGATGGTTTCGCCACCCTTGCCAATCACTTCGCGGATCTTGTCCGGGTTGATCTTCATGGTGAACAGGCGCGGCGCGTAGGTCGACAGCTCTTGCACGCCGCCGACGGCTTCCTTCATCAGACCCAGGATGTGCATGCGGCCTTCCTTGGCCTGATCCAGCGCCACTTGCATGATTTCCTTGGTGATGCCCTGAATCTTGATGTCCATCTGCAGCGCGGTGACGCCAGTGGCGGTGCCGGCCACTTTGAAGTCCATGTCGCCCAGGTGATCTTCGTCACCCAGGATGTCGGTCAGCACGGCGAAACGGTTGCCTTCCAGAATCAGCCCCATGGCGATGCCGGCCACGTGCGCCGACAGCGGCACACCGGCGGACAGCAGCGACAGGCAGCCGCCGCAGACCGAAGCCATCGACGAGGAGCCATTGGATTCGGTGATCTCGGATACCACGCGCATCGAATAGCCGAAGTCGGCTTCCGGCGGCAGCACGGCGACCAGCGCGCGCTTGGCCAGGCGACCGTGGCCGATTTCGCGGCGCTTGGGCGGGCCCATACGGCCGGCTTCGCCGGTGGAGTACGGCGGGAAGTTGTAGTGCAGCATGAAGCGCTCGGTGTATTCGCCGGCCAGCGCGTCGATGATCTGTTCGTCTTGCTTGGTGCCGAGCGTGGTCACCACCAGCGCTTGCGTTTCGCCGCGGGTGAACAGCGCCGAGCCGTGGGTACGCGGCAGTACGCCGGTCTTGATGGCGATCGGACGCACGGTGCGAGTATCGCGACCGTCGATGCGCGGCTCGCCCGCCAGGATCTGACCGCGGACGATTTCGGCTTCCAGGCTCTTGAAGATGCCCTTGATCTCGTTGGCCTTGAGCGTGTCGGTTTCTTCGGTGATCAGCGCGCCCTTGACGGCGGTCCAAGCTTCATCCAGCGCCAGGGTGCGCGCTTGCTTCTGACGCAGACGGAAAGCAGCGGCGATTTGTTCGCCGGCGATGCCGCGGATCTGGGCGATCAGCGCTTCGTCGTGCGCCGCCGGCTGCCAGTCCCACAGGACCGGATTGACTTCGTCGGCGAACTCGTTGATCGCGCGGATGGCGGTCTGCATTTGTTCATGACCGAACACCACAGCGCCCAGCATCACGGCTTCGGGCAGCTCGCGGGCTTCGGACTCGACCATCAGCACGGCGCGTTCGGTACCGGCAACGACCAGATCCATCTGCGAGCCTTGCAGCTCGGTGCGGGTCGGATTGAGCAGGTACTGACCGTCGGCGTAACCGACGCGCACGGCGCCGATCGGGCCGTTAAACGGCAGGCCGGAGATCGCCAGCGCAGCGGAGGCGCCGATCATGGCCGGGATGTCGGAATCGACTTCCGGGTTGAGCGACAGCACGGTCGCGACGATTTGCACGTCGTGGTAGAAACCTTCCGGGAACAGCGGGCGGATCGGGCGGTCGATCAGGCGGCTGGTCAGCACTTCCTTCTCGGACTGCTTGCCTTCGCGCTTGAAGAAGCCGCCCGGGATCTTGCCGGCGGCGTAGGTACGTTCGAGGTAGTCGACGGTCAGCGGGAAGAAGTCCTGACCCGGCTTGACCGACTTGGAACCCACCGCGGACACCATCACCACGGTTTCATCCACCGACACGATAACGGCGCCGGAGGCCTGGCGAGCGACCTCGCCGGTTTCCAGCTTGTAGGTTTGATTGCCCAGCTGAAAGGTTTTTTCGATTTTCTTGAACACGAGAGTTCCTTTAGGTTAACGCCGCGCGGAACGCTTTGGCGCAACGGGAACCCCTAGTGATAACAGCC
Organism: Paludibacterium sp.; assembly: GCF_019232825.1. Lineage (GTDB taxonomy): Bacteria > Pseudomonadota > Gammaproteobacteria > Burkholderiales > Chromobacteriaceae > Paludibacterium. Next base: position 11,526 of record NZ_JAFAND010000160.1, read on the forward strand.
GCCTCGACTGTCATGACTAGAGGCTCCCCCCGTTGCTTTATACATTGCTCGATCGTACGTTCCGCCGGACGGTGTAACGACGCCGGCGACAGGTAGAAAAAAGTCGCAGACCCGCTGCGACTTTTTCCTTAGCTGCCAATTACTTGCGCAGACCCAGACGGGCAATCAGGGCGCGATAGGCATCCGCGTCAGTGCCCTTGAGGTAATCCAGCAAGCGGCGACGGCGGCTGACCATCTTCAACAGACCACGACGGCTGTGGTGGTCCTTGGTGTTGGCCTTGAAGTGCGGGGTCAGATCGTTGATGCGAGCGGTCAGAAGGGCGACTTGGACAGCGGACGAACCGGTGTCGCCTTCCTTCAGCTGGTAATCTTTAACGATCGCGGCTTTTTGTTCAGCGGTCATTGCCATAGCAATAAAACTCCAGAATCAATGGGGGCATTGTGCCCGACAAGCAAGGCGAGCCACGGCGAACCGCAACCCCATCCATGCTCCGTACACGAACCCGGGCGAACCCGGGCTCCTAGGCGGCGTTTCAAGTCGCCGCCATCAGTCTGACCGGTTGTAATACGGCGCCGTCAAGCGCCTCGGCCAAACCGAGAAATTTCCGGCTTTCCTGTCGGTAAACCCGGAAGCGCAGCATTGTCTCACACTTTTCGTCAATACGCACGGCCTGCCCATGAGAAAAGCGCCGGGACTGCTCGTCGTCGAGCGAAACGGCCGGTAAATGTTGCACCAACACGTCAGGCGCCAACAGCAGCGCGTCGCGGCCGGCGAGATCAAGCGCCTCGATCTGCTCGAGCGTCACGGCGGCATCCAGCGAAAAACCGGCGCTGGCGGTGCGACGCAAGCCGGTCAGATGGGCGCCGGCGCCCAACGCCTCGCCCAGATCCTCGGCCAGCGTGCGCACGTAGGTGCCTTTACTGCAGAGTACGTCGACCACCGCCTCGACACCATCGAACGATTGCAGCGTCAACGCGTAAATCGTGACGCGGCGAGGCGCGCGCTCGATCTCCACGCCCGCGCGCGCGTACTCATACAATGCTTTGCCCTGATGCTTGAGCGCGGAGTACATCGGCGGCACCTGCTCGATCTCCCCCACCATGGCGGCAAGTGCCGCCTCGAGCGCGGCGCGGTCGAAGGCGATCGGTCGCTCGCGCAAGACCTCCCCTTCGATGTCGCCGGTGGTGGTGGTACGGCCGAAGTGCACAGTGGCGCGATAGGCCTTGTCGGCGTCCAACAGATAGGCGGAAAACTTGGTGGCCTCGCCGAAGCAGACCGGCAGCAGCCCGGTCGCCAGTGGATCGAGCACGCCGGTATGGCCGGCCTTGGCGGCCTGAAACAGCCCGCGCGCCTTCTGCAACGCGCCGTTGCTGCTGACATCGTAGGGCTTGTCGAGCAACAGCACGCCATCCACCGGGCGCTTCACGCGGCGAACCTGCGTCATTCGCTCCCGCCTTCGTCGCGGGTCACATCGCGATCCTGCTCGATGACTTCGTCGATCAAATGGCTCATGCGCACGCCACGCTCGACCGATTCGTCATAGACGAATTGCAGTTGCGGCGTGGTGAAGATCGACAGGCGACGGCCGAGTTCGCCGCGCAGATAGCCGGCTGCATGCTGCAGCGCCTCGGCGGTCACCTCGCGCGTCTTCTCATCCATCACCGTATAGTAAATTTTGGCCTGCGAGTAATCGCGGGTCACCTCGACGCCGGTCAGCGTGATCCAACCGGCGCGCGGGTCCTTCAGACCCTTTTGCAGCAGCTCGGCCAATTCGCGCTGGATCTGGTCGGCCACGCGGTCGGCGCGGGCAAAACCTCGTTTGGCTTTGGGCATCTTTATGCTCCTGGTTATCTCAACCGGTTCGGCGAACCCATTGAAAAGCCCGTCCAACGAATGCCAGACGGGCCGGAAATCGGCGAGGGGCCGAGACGCTGCCCCGGCCCTTCGTCCCATGTCGCCGCGTTACAGCGTACGCGCCACCTCGATGATCTCGAACGCTTCGAGCACGTCGCCTTCGCGGATGTCGTTGAAGTTCTTCAGCATCAGGCCGCATTCGTAGCCTTGCTTGACTTCCTTGACGTCATCCTTGAAGCGGCGCAGCGAGTCGAGTTCGCCCGAATGAACGACCACGTTGTCGCGGATCACGCGGAACTGCGCGTGGCGCTTGATCATGCCGTCGGTCACCATGCAGCCGGCAATGTTGCCGACCTTGGACACGTTGATCACCTGACGGATCTCGGCGGTACCCAGCACCTGTTCCTTCTTCTCCGGCGACAGCATGCCGGACAGCGCGGCCTTCACCTCGTCCACCGCATCGTAAATGATGCTGTAGTAGCGGATGTCGACACCCTCGGCTTCGGCCAGCTTGCGCGCCGCGGCGTCGGAGCGGGTGTTGAAGCCGATGACGATAGCCTTGGAAGCGATCGCCAAGTTGATATCCGATTCGGTGATGCCACCCACGCCGGAGTGCAGAATATTGACGCGCACTTCGTCGGTGGACAGCTTTTGCAGGCTTTGCGCCAGCGCTTCGTACGAACCCTGCACGTCGGCCTTGATGATCAGAGACAAGGTGCTGACCTCGCCTTCGGCCATCTGGGCAAACATATTCTCCAGCTTCGCGGCCTGCTGCTTGGCCAAACGCACATCGCGGAACTTGCCCTGACGGAACAGCGCGATTTCGCGCGCCTTCTTTTCGTCGGCCAACACCATGGCGTCTTCGCCGGCGGACGGCACGTCGGACAAACCGAGGATCTCGACCGGAATCGACGGACCCGCCTCATCGATGTGCTTGCCGCCTTCGTCGATCATGGCGCGCACGCGGCCAAACGCCGTGCCGGCCAGCAGAATGTCGCCCTTCTTCAGGGTGCCCGACTGCACCAGGAAGGTCGCAACCGGACCGCGGCCCTTGTCGAGGCGAGCCTCGACGATCACGCCCTTGGCCGGCGCATCCTTCGGCGAGGTCAGTTCCAGCACCTCCGCTTGCAACAGGATGGCTTCCAGCAACTGGTCGATGTTGATGCCCTGCTTGGCGGACACTTCGACGAATTGGGTATCGCCGCCCCAATCTTCCGGCACCACTTCCTGCGCCACCAGTTCCTGGCGGATGCGCTCGGGGTTGGCGCCTTGCTTATCGATCTTGTTCACCGCCACAACGATCGGCACGCCGGCCGCCTTGGCATGGTGAATGGCTTCGATGGTCTGCGGCATCACACCGTCGTCGGCCGCCACCACCAGCACCACGATGTCGGTGGCTTTGGCACCGCGGGCACGCATGGCGGTAAACGCCTCGTGACCCGGGGTATCGAGGAAGGTAATCACGCCTCGCGAAGTTTCCACGTGATAAGCGCCGATATGCTGGGTAATGCCGCCCGCCTCGCCCGCCGCCACCTTGGCGCGGCGAATGTAGTCGAGCAGCGAGGTCTTGCCGTGGTCGACGTGACCCATGACGGTCACCACCGGCGGACGCGGCAGACGCGTAACCTCGACGGCGGTGCCTTCGGTCACTTCCAGGAAGGCTTCCGGATCGTCCGCCTGCGCGGCCTTGCCGATGTGGCCCATTTCCTCGACCACGATCAATGCGGTTTCCTGATCCAGCACCTGGTTGATGGTCACCATCATGCCCATCTTCATCAGCACCTTGATCACCTCGGCGGCCTTCACCGCCATACGGTGCGCCAGATCGGCAACCGAAATGGTTTCCGGCACCAGCACTTCGTGCACGATCGGCTCGGTCGGCGCCTGGAAGGCGTGCTGACCATGATGCTTGTTGCGGCCACCCTTCTTCGACTTCCAGTCGTTGCTGGCGTCGCCGCCACGCACCTTCAGGCCACGGCCCTTGTTCTTGTTGTCTTCCCAGCGGTCTTTCTTGCCGGCGACGCCCTTCTTGTCGCCAGAACGCGGACCGGCGCTCGGGTTGGCAGGCTGAGTGGAGGGCGCGGGCGCGGCGCCGCCCGGGCGGGGACCCGCCCCTGCCGGACGCGGCGCGCCAGTACGCGGACCGTTGCCGGGACGCGGGCCGCCTTGCGACGGTTGCCCCGCCGGACGAGCCGGGCGGGCGCCATCCGGACGGCGCGCTTCAGGCGCCGATCCCGTGCCTTCGGCAGCAGCCGGGCGCGGCGCCGGCGCGGCGCTCGCCTGCTGCGCCTGACGCGCGGCGGCGGCGCGGCGTTCCTCGCGATCGATTTTCTCTTTCATCAACGCGGCCTGGCGTTCGCGGAAGGCGACTTGACGCTTCTCTTCGGCTTCGCGCGCGGCGATTTCTTCCGGCGACAGAATCGATGCCGGCACCGGGCGCGCGGCGCGCACGGGTTCAGCCGGCGCCTCGGCCTTGGGCGCGGGGGTCGGCTTGGCCACAGGCGCAGCAGGCTCAGGCTTGGGCTCAGGCTTCGGTTCCGGCTTCGGCTCGGGTTTCGGTTCCGGCTTAGGTTCCGGTTTCGGCTCAGGCTTAGGCTCGGGTTTCGGTTCCGGCTTCGGCGCTTCCTTTACCGCCGCCGCGACCGGCGCAGCCGGTTCAACGGCCTCTTCCGGGCGAACCACGACACGCTTCTTGCGCGTTTCGACCTTGACCGTGCCTCCCGCGGTGCGAATCTCGCTGGTCTGCTTGCGGGTCACCGTGATGCGGCTTTCGTCGCGCACACCATGGGAGCGCTTGAGATAATCCAGCAACTGCGTTTTGTCTTTCTCCGAGAGGGAGGCGTCCAGCGAACGGTCGCCCACACCGGCGGCGCGCAGTTGTTCCTGCAGGCGTTCGGGGGTCAGACCCAGTTCACTGGCAAATTGCTTTACATTCGTCAATACCATGCGTTTTCCCAAATTCGTCGGTTGCTCACTGAAGCCGGACACTTACTCGAACCAGTGTTCGCGCGCCTTCATGATGATGGCGCGCGCGGCCTCAGCTTCCATGCCAGTCATGTCTACGAGATCATCCACGGCAAGGTCAGCAAGATCGTCGCGGGTGTTCACGCCATTGTCGGCCAGCTTCTGCAGATACTCTGCGCTCAGCCCTTCGAAATCCTGTAGGCCGACCAGGCCGGATTCGGCCTTCTCTTCCGAGGCGATGGCCTGATTCAACAGGGCGTCGCGGGCACGGCTTCTGAGATCGTTGACAAGCGTTTCGTCAAAGCCGTCGATCTCCAGCATTTCGGCAATCGGCACATAGGCCACTTCTTCCAGGGTGGCAAACCCTTCTTGCACCAGAACCATGGCGGTGTCGTCGTCCACGCCGAGATTCTTGACGAAGAGTTCGCGCAACGCTGCGTCCTCCTCCAAGTGTTTCTCTTCGGCCTCGGCCACCGTCATGATGTTCAGATACCAACCCGTCAGCTCGGCGGCCAGGCGTACGTTCTGGCCGCTGCGGCCGATGGCGAGGGCCAGCTGGTCCTCTTCCACCACCACATCCATCGCGTGGTTGTCTTCATCGATCAGAATGCGGTTAACCTCGGCGGGCGACAGCGCGTTGATCACGAACTGCGCCGGCTCCGGCGCCCACAGCACGATGTCGATGCGTTCGCCGGCCAGTTCCTGCGTCACCGATTGCACGCGCGAGCCGCGCATGCCGATGCAGGTGCCTTGCGGATCGATGCGCGGATCGTTGGCCTTGACGGCGATCTTGGCGCGCATGCCCGGGTCGCGGGCGGCTTCCTTGATCTCCAGCAGGCCCTCGTCGATTTCCGGCACTTCCAGCTCGAACAGCTTGATCAGAAACTCGCGTGCGGTACGCGACAGCACCAGCTGCGGGCCACGGCCAAGGCGGTCGATGCGCAGCAAATAGGCCTTGACGCGATCGCCGACGCGCAGGTTTTCCTTCGGAATCATCTGCTCGCGCGGCAGCACGGCTTCCAGCTTGCCGCATTCGATAATGGCATTACCGCGCTCGATGCGTTTGACGGTACCGCTCACCAGGTGTTCGCGCCGCTGCAGGAAGTCATTCAACAGCTGCTCGCGCTCAGCGTCGCGGATTTTCTGCAAAATGACCTGCTTGGCGGTTTGAGCGCCGATGCGGCCGAATTCGACGGCTTCCATCGGCTCTTCGATCACCGAGCCGACCTCCAGGTCCGCACCGCGTTCGTGCGCCTCGGAGAACGGGATCTCGCGGCTTTCGAACTCGAGCAGATCGTCCTCCACCACCGTCCAGCGGCGGAAAGACTGGTGTTGACCGGTATGACGATCGATTTCGACGCGCACGTCGATTTCGTCATCCGAAAACTTCTTCTTGGTCGCCGAAGCCAAGGCCGACTCCAGCGCGGAAAACACCACGTCCTTGCTAACGTTCTTCTCGCTCGCCAGCGCATCCACCAGCAACAAAATCTCGCGACTCATGCAATCCTCCGAATTCTTGTCTTTTCCGTGGCCCCGAGGCCGTCCAGTTCCTATCAGAACTCAGGCTCCAGCCTGGCCTTGTCGATATTGGCGAACGGGATGTCCACGACGCGGCCTTCGACTTCCAGTTTCACGCAACCATCCTCGAAACCGGCCAGTCGGCCCGTAAACTTCTTTTGCTGCTCGATGGGCATACGCGTCTTGATCTTGGCAAGCATCCCGGCGAAGCGCACGTAATCCGCCTCTTTCTTGAGCGGACGATCCAGCCCCGGGGATGAAACCTCAAGCCGGTCATAGTCGACCTCCTCGACCATGAACAGCCGGGTCAGGTGATTGCTGACCGTGACGCAATCCTCGACGGTGATGCCTCCGGGTTTGTCGATAAATACCCGCAGACCACCGCCCGGCGTCAGTTCGAAGTCCACTAATTCGTAGCCTAACCCCGGCAACGTGTTTTCAAGCAGCAAACGCACATCCATTGCTTTTCCCACACAAATAAAAAATGGGCGAAACGCCCATCCCTAAACGCTGGGATTGTAACGTATTCCGGCAAAAAAGAAAACTCGCGCGCCGGCGGACAAGCCGCCCTCCAGGGACGCCGATTTTGACGCCTGAAAATCACTTATGTAAATTAACAGCGCAAATGTCATAATCACATTCATAAAACATAATACGCAAACAACGCCGAGACGACGCCAGCCCGCTAGTTCGCCAGTGTGTGCCCGTGCGCGCTCGAAGCACGAGGAGAGGCTTACGATGGACAAAATCTGGTTGAAAAATTACCAGTCGGGGGTCGCGCACGAGATCGACACCAACACCTTTAAATCGATCGTCGACGTTTTTGAGCGCGCAGTGCAGAAATTCCGCGATCGTCCCGCCATCGCCAACATGGACAAGATTCTCAGTTATGGCGATCTCGACCGGTTGAGCGCGGACTTCGCGTCCTACCTGCAACACCAGCTCACACTTCCTAAAGGTTCGCGCATCGCCATCATGATGCCGAACTTGCTGCAATACCCGATCGCCGTTTTCGGCGCGCTGCGCGCCGGCCTCACGGTCGTCAACGTCAACCCGCTCTACACGCCGCGCGAACTGGAACATCAGCTCAACGATGCCGGCGTCGACACCATCGTCATTCTGGAAAACTTCGCCAATGTGCTGGAAGAAGTGCTGCCGCGCACCCAGGTCAAGCACGTGATCGTGACCGCCGTGGGCGACTTGCTCGGCTTCCCGCGCGCGCAGCTCGTCAATTTCGTGGTGCGCAAGGTCAAGAAAATGGTGCCGCCCTGGCGCATTCCGGGCGCGGTCGGCTTTAACGACGCGCTGGCGCAAGGTCGCCGACGACCGCTTGAGCCGGTCGACATCGGTCACGACGACATCGCCTTCCTGCAGTACACCGGCGGCACCACCGGCGTGGCCAAGGGCGCGATGCTGCTGCACAGCAACATCATCGCCAACATGCTGCAAGCCGGCGAGTGGGTCAAACCGGTGGTGCGCGAGGGCCAGGAGGTCATCATCACCGCCCTGCCGCTCTATCACATCTTCTCGCTGACGGCCAACTTGATGGTGTTCACCGAAGTGGGCGCGCTCAACGTGATGATCACCAACCCGCGCGACATTCCGGGCTTCATCAAGGAAATCAAGAAATACAAGATCACCGCCATGACCGGCGTCAACACGCTGTTTAACGCGCTGCTGCACCACCCCGACTTCGCCAGCGTGGATTTTTCCACCTGGCGCCTGGCGCTAGGCGGCGGCATGGCGGTACAGAAAGCCGTGGCGGACAAATGGAAGCAAGTGACCGGCGTCACGCTGGCGGAAGCCTACGGTCTGACGGAGACGTCGCCGGCGGCATGCATCAACCCGCTCGACATCCCCGAATATAACGGCACCATCGGTCTGCCGGTGCCGTCGACCGAGATCTCGATCCGCGACACCGACGGCAACGAGGTGCCGCTGGGGCAATCGGGCGAACTGTGCATCCGCGGACCGCAGGTGATGAAGGGCTATTGGAACCGGCCGGACGAAACGGCCAAGGTCATCGGTCCCGACGGCTTCCTGGCCACCGGCGACATGGCGGTGATGACGCAGGAAGGCTTCATCAAGCTCGTCGATCGCAAAAAGGACATGATCCTGGTATCCGGCTTCAACGTTTACCCGAACGAGATCGAGGACGTGGTCGCCGCCATGCCGGGCGTGCTGGAGGTAGCCTGCATCGGCGTGCCGGACGAACATTCCGGCGAAGCGGTCAAGATTTTCGTGGTGCGCAAAGACCCGCAATTGAACGAAGACAGCGTCAAGGAATACTGCCGCCACAATCTGACCGGCTACAAGGTGCCGCGCCATATCGAGTTCCGCACCGAGTTGCCGAAGACCAACGTCGGCAAAATCCTGCGCCGCGCCTTGCGCGATCAGGAAACCGCCAAGGTCGCCGCCTGATCATTGGGCGTCGCGCCCGCGCGCCTTGATGGGCCCGCCCGGACGGGGATTTATGCAATCCCGCCCGGACGGGCCCAAAATCATGTTTCGCCGCGGCGCTAATGCTAATATTCCTACTTTGGATCCACCACTACCCCCACGCTCATGACCATCGTTTACGGCATCCCCAATTGCAGCAGCGTCAAGAAAGCGCGCGCTTGGCTCGACGCGCAAGGCATCGCCTACCAGTTTCACGACTTCAAGAAGCAAGGTATTGACGGGGCGCGCCTCACGCGTTGGATCGACGCCTGCGGCATGGAGCGGGTACTGAATCGCAAAGGCACCACCTGGCGCGCGCTGTCCGATAGCCAACGCGCCGGCGCCGATACGCCGTCCGGCGCCATCGCGCTGATGCAGGCCCATCCCTCGCTGATTAAACGCCCGGTGATCGAACAGGCAGAACACACCGTGCTCGGTTACGATGAAGCGCGCTACGGCGAGGTATTCGGCCAATGAACGACACCCGCTCCCTCGCAGAGGCGCTGATGCGCCGTCCTTCCGGCACGCCGGACGACGCAGGCTGCCAAGCGCTGATGATCGCCCGGCTGGAGGCGGTCGGCTTCAGCGTCGAGCGCATGCGCCATGGCGACGTCGACAATTTTTGGGCGCGCCGCGGCGCCGCCGGTCCGGTGCTCTGTTTCGCCGGCCACACCGACGTGGTGCCGACCGGCCCGCTCGAAGGCTGGGACAGTCCGCCGTTCGAGCCGACGGAGCGCGCCGGCTACCTGTATGGCCGCGGCGCGGCCGATATGAAGACGTCGCTGGCGGCCTTCGTCTGCGCCATCGAAGCATTCGTCGCCCGGCACCCCGACCACCCAGGCAGTATCGCCCTTCTCATCACGTCGGATGAGGAAGGCGACGCGGTGGATGGCACGGTACGCGTGGTCGAGCAGTTGGCCGCGCGCGGCGAAACCATCGATTACTGCATCGTCGGCGAGCCGACCTCGGTCGACCGCCTGGGCGACACCATCAAGAACGGCCGTCGCGGCTCGCTGTCGGGCACGCTAACCATCAAGGGGCAACAGGGACATATTGCCTACCCGCACTTGGCAAAAAATCCTATCCATCTCCTAGCGCCGGCGCTGGCCGAACTCGCCGAGCACGTGTGGGATCGCGGCAACGCCCACTTCCCGCCGACGTCGTGGCAGGCTTCCAACCTCAACGCGGGCACCGGCGCGGGCAACGTCATTCCCGGCACGGCCGAGCTGCGTTTTAATTTCCGCTTCTCGACCGAGCACACTGCCGACTCGCTCAAGGACACGGTACACGCCATCCTCGACCGGCACGGGCTGGACTACGACTTAGTCTGGACGCTGTCCGGCAACCCGTTTCTGACCGAGCCCGGCAAATTGACCGCGGCGGTCGGCCAAGCCATTCGAGACGTGTGCGGCATCGAAACCGAGCTATCGACCACGGGCGGCACCTCGGACGGGCGTTTCATCAAACGCATCGCGCGCGAGCTGATCGAATTCGGACCCGTCAACGCCACAATCCATAAGTTAAATGAGCGAATCGCGCTACAAGATATCCATCCTTTGACGCAAGTCTACTTTAATACGCTGGAAAACCTGCTGATTTAAGGTATCATCTTGCGCGGCCGTCATTTTTAATCGAAAACGGCCGATTTATTCGACAGAAAGACGGCATGGAACTCGAAGTCAGCAAAATCTTCATGGCACTGTTGGTGCTGATCAACCCGCTTTCGGCGGTGCCGATCTTCATCGGCCTGACCCCGCACAGCAGTCAGGCTGAGCGCAAGAAGATCGCCAAGCTGGCCTCGATCACCATCGCCGCCGTCGTTTGCCTATTCTCGCTGGTCGGTCAAGGCCTGTTGAGCTTCCTCGGTATCAGCATCGGCTCGTTCCAAGTGGCGGGCGGGCTGTTGGTGCTGATGATCGCGCTGGCCATGATGAACGCCCAGCCGACGCCTACCAAAACCACCGACGAAGAGCGCAGCGAAGCCGAGTCCAAGGCCAACATCGCCGTCGTGCCGTTGGCGATTCCATTGATGTCCGGCCCGGGCGCCATCTCGACGGTCATCATTTACGCCACCACCGCGCACACTTGGCTCGACGTGCTCAAGATCATCATCAGCGGCGTCATGGTGGCCATCGTCTGCTACGGCGCGCTCAACATGGCCACGCCGATCAGCCGCGTGCTGGGCAAAACCGGCATCAACATCGTCAACCGTGTCATGGGCATGCTGCTCGCCGCGTTGTCGGTGGAGATCATGGTCGACGGCCTCTACCGGCTATTCCCCCACCTCGGCGGTCACTAACGGAACACCTTTCACGGTTGGGTAGCGTGCGTTCGCGAAGCAACGCACGGCCCCAATGCCCGCGCAAGCCGTGCATTGCCTGCGGCGAATGCACGCTACAAAACCTGGGCGGAT
>NZ_JAFAND010000161.1 GCF_019232825.1 Paludibacterium sp.
GGCAGGTGGTCGCGCGGCGCCGTGAGCAAGCCTTCCGCGCAGGCGATCAGCGCGTCGAAAGCGCTGAGCTGTGCGGGCAGATCGCAGCCGCTAAGCGGCAGGCACAGCCAGCAGCACAGCCGGTTGTCGGCATCGAGCGCAACCACCGGCTGCCGGAGGGACGGTGTCATTTGATTGGCGCGCAAAGCCTGAACGAGCAGGGCGCCTTGGTTTTCTGTCACGAGGCCGTCGATTTCGGCCTGCATGAACCAGTGCGTGGCGTCGAGGCTGCCCATGTGGACCATGCAGCGCTGTTCCACTGTCAGGCTGATGACGTCCTGATCAGCGGCGGGCGAGGGGGGATCGAAGCCGATGTGGCGCAATAATTCGATCGCGCAACGGTGAAAGGCGGACAAGTCGTGCATGCGGCGAAATCCTCGCGGGTCGATGAAGACGCGGCGGATTGTGGCCTGGCACGGCGGCGGAAGAATTAGGAATTATCCGATTCTGCGGTATTTGCTGTATCGGCTGTCGGAATAAAGGGGGGCGGTGCACTGCCTTCGGCAGTAGGGTGCAATCGCCGCGCAGCGCGCGGCATTGCACCAAACACCTGACGACGCGTCCTAGGCTAGCTCGGGCTGATGCGCGTACATGCGCTCGATCAGCTCGCGGCAACGCTCGGCGATCACCTTGCGCCGCAGCTTGAGCGTCGGCGCCAGTTCGCCTTGATCGACGCACCAGGGCCGGTCAAGCAGTGTGAACTTGCGGATATGTTCCCAACTGCCGAAGAAATGATTGAAGCGCTTGATCTCACGCTCGATCAGCGCGTGCACGCTCGGGTGCAGCGTCATTTCCTGGTCGGAGGTATAGCGGATGCCCTGCTCGGCGCACCATTCGCGGATCTTTTCGAACAGCGGCACGATCAGCGCGCTGGGGAATTTCTCGCCGTCGCCGACCACCATGACCTGGTCGATGAAGGCCGATTCCTTCAGTTTGTTCTCGATCGCCTGCGGCGCAATATACTTGCCGTTGGAGGTCTTGAACATTTCCTTCTTGCGGTCGGTGATGCGGATGTAGCCCTGCTCCATCACGCCGATGTCGCCGGTGTGCAGCCAGCCGTCGCGCAGGGTTTCGGCGGTCAGTTCCGGCTCCTTGTAGTAGCCGGCCATGACGTTGTCGCCACGCACCAGGATTTCGCCGTCGTCGGCGAAGCGCACCTCGACGCCCGGCATTGGCACGCCCACGGTGCCGATACGTACGCCCTTGGCGTTGAACGGGTTGGCGGCGATCACCGGCGAGGATTCGGTCATGCCGTAGCCTTCGCTGACCACCACGCCGCACGCCCAGAACAGCCGGGCCAGGCGCGGCTGCAAGGCGGCCGAGCCGACGTTGATCCAGCGCAGCTCGCCGCCCATTGCCTGGTACCACTTGTTGTAGACCAGTTGGCGGGCGACGGCGTAGCGCGCGCGGTCGGCCAGCGAATAGCGCTTGCCCGGCTCGTACTGCTCGGCCAGATGCAACGCCCAGATATACAATTTGCGGGTCATGCCGTTGAGCGTGCGCGCCTTGCCGGCGAGCTTGTCGTAGACCTTTTCCAATACGCGCGGCACGGCGCTGAAGGTGTGCGGGCGCACTTCGCTCAAGGTGGCGGACAGTTGATCCACCGAGCTGAAGTACACGGCGGTGCCGGTATGCAAGTAGTAATGCACGCCGGCGCGCTCGAAGATGTGCGATAGCGGCAAGAAGCTGACGGCGCGGCAGGTGCCGCGCGGCAGGCCGGTGTGTTTGGCGGTGGATACCACCATCGACACCAGGTTGCGATGGGTCAGCATCACGCCCTTGGCGCGCCCGGTGGTGCCGGAGGTATAGATGATGGTGAACACCTGATCCGGCGCGATGGCGTCGCGCACCCGCGCGAGTTCGCCTGCGTCGCCGGCTTTGCCCGCCGTCAACAGCGCGCGCCACGAGGCGGCGCCTTGGACTTCGTCCAAACGGAAGACCGGGCACGGCGCTTCAGCCATGGCGGCTTCGAGCTTTTCCTGCTGCACGGCGTTGCCGGCGAAGGCCAATTTGACCTCGGCGTGGGTCAGGATATAGCGGGCGTCTTCCAGTGTGCAGGTCGGATACAACGGCACGCTGATGGCGCCGATCTGTTGCAGCGCCAGATCGACCAGCGCCCATTCCAGGCAGTTTTCCGCGGCGATGGCCACACGGTCGCCTTGGGCGATGCCGTGTTCCAGTAGGCCGAGGCTCAGCAGATCGATGGTTTGCACCGCCTCCGCCGTCGACAGCACGGTCCAGGATTTGCCGCTCTTGCCGCACAGACAGTCTTTGCGGGGAGAGTGCTTAAGCTGCTGGCGCAGGAAGTCGAAAGCGCGGGTTTGCGTCATGGGCGGGGGGTGTGATTTGGAAAACGCCGCACCATAGCGCGAAAGCCGCTTCGTGTAAAGAAATCTTCACGATTCAATTGCTTGAAATCAATGGCGGTGTCTAGGGGCTATCAGGATTCAGTGCCCACAAGCGGTCGAGTTCTTCGATAATGGCTTCTCCCGCTTCTTGTGCCTGGCGCACGCCGGCGCCTAATGCCCGGGCGGCGCCGACGGCCAGGATGTCATCGTTCTGCTCTAAGCGCGGCGTAGCGTCCTCCACCGCAACATGGTCCTTCCCGAGTTGCCTTACGACCTGATCGTGGTGCTGGCGCGCCATCGCTTCGGACCAGAATGCGGGATGCAAGACCGGTGTCGGCGCCCAGAGCTGTTTGAAGCGCCAATTTTCCTGCTGTGCGTGTTGTTTGGCTGCCTGCCATCGTTGCTCAAGCGCCGTGTCGGCGTTGAGCCGCTGTAACGCCGCCTGGGTTTGCCGGGCAAAGTGTCTGCCCTGGGCGGGGTCGAGCGACAAATATTCGGTCCGGTTATCGGGTTGTTGGCTGAAATGGCTGTCCGCAGCCAGCACCGCCGGTCCTTCCGCCCAAGCATCGATGACGATGCGCTCGCCATCGGCCAGCCGGGTTTCCGTCCAGGCATGCTTGACGTACTTGCCGCCCAGGCTTTGCACCGATTCGCCCGGAGCCAGCTTGCCCGCATGCATGGCCATCGCCACGTCCGCATGTTCGTCACAGTTGCCGGCGGCCATGCGCATGGCCAGCGCGGCACGGTCGGCCCAGCCGTTGCCGGGCTGGGAGTGGATAAACCGGACGCGCCAGCCCGGCTCAAGCGACATCTTCAGATCGCTGCGTACATTGCCGCGGCCGTGCGACAGCGCCTCTCGGGTTTCTTCCACGCTGCGGTTGGCTTCGCGTAGCCGCTGCAACAGCTCGCCGTCGAGCGCGAGCCCTTTCGACGCGCGCAGCGTCAAGTAAGCCGCCAGTCCCCGCTCGCGTTTGGTCAACGGCTGTTTGCCGGCGCGAAGCGCGGCAAGCTCCTGTGCTCTTTCCTGTTGTCGGCGCCTATCGAAGCGGGCCATCTGCCGGTCCACGGTACGCTCGCCAAGCGCCGTGGCACCCCAGCCGGCGAGCGTCATCTGGCGGCCGTCGTAGCGGGTTGTCATGAGGCGGGACTGGCCGCTGGGGCCGCCGGCAAGCCAGACGGTGGGGGTAACTGCAAGGATTCGTTCGGGCATGGTCAACGGGCTTGTTGCGTTATGGCCGGGATGCTATCGGGTCCATGCCGTGTTCTACGATGGGATGATTCTTAAATTAGGACTGCGTTTGACCGCGGCTTAGCGGGAGAGATATTGTGCGTTTTTACGCACGCCGTTGTAGGGATCTGCCAACGTCGGCGATGCCGCATCGATATTCACCGGGCCGGCCAGCGGCAGGGCTGTGCCCTCCTCAGGGAGTGAGTGCATGAAATTCGCCACCAAGGCTATCCACGTCGGCTACGACGCCAGCGAGCACGGCCATGCCGTGATGCCGCCCATCTACCAAACGTCGGCGTTTGCCCACGAGAAACTGGGCGAACATTTGCCGTTTTCCTATGCGCGCACCGGCACGCCGACCCGGGCCGCGCTGGAAGCCAATCTGGCGGCATTGGAGAACGCCGCGCATGGCTTGGCGTTCGGTAGCGGCATGGCGGCCATCGATGCCGTGATGCGTGCGGTGCTCAAGCCCGGCGACGAAGTGGTCGCCCAACAGGATGTCTATGGCGGCGCCTACCGGCTACTGACCAAAGTGATGACGCCGGCCGGCGTGACGGTCCGTTTTGCCGAT
>NZ_JAFAND010000106.1 GCF_019232825.1 Paludibacterium sp.
CGCCCTCTTGCTTCCACGGTGCTTCCAGATAGGCAAAAACAACGTGGAATGAAGGTGATTATCGACTAGGCATCAGTTATAACTATTTGATATTAAAAAGAAAATGGTGCTGCCGAGGTGAATTGAACACCCGACCCCGTCCTTACCAAGGGTTCCGGAGATAACACAAACAATACGTTAGCGCCTACTCAGCACACAGAAAGTCTGTAAAAACCCACTCAATCACACAGGTTACATTACGGCGTAATGTCTTGAGAAAGGCCTATACGTTTTTAAATTTCTCCACCAACGCCTTTAAACTTCTCGACAAACACGGCAACTTTTTTAAGAACGCTTTGCTTCTTGGTCAGGTACTGCGGATTTAGTGGACTCATCTTGGGCAAGACAGCATTCAACTCTGTACCATTATCACTGGCAAATTCGCGTCTAATTGAGGTGATGATATAACGCTTGGCGGCCTCTGCGTTTAGGTTTTCAGCATTAATCAGATCCTCAGCTTCGCGCCGCTGTTCAGTTTGAGCAAAGGCAAAGAAAGAATCAATAATGGTTGCCTTATCGCCAATCTTGTCAAGATCAGTTTGATTAATGAAGTCGACCAGCAGGCTCTCTTTAGCACGTGCGCCGATACTAGAACGTATAATGCGGCGCATATCTTCAACCAGCGTTGCCTTATCTTTTACCTTCTTATTTTTCTCAAAAATTTGTTCCAGTATGTAATCCAGATTGATTTCTTGGGATTTAAGCAGATCAACCTCAAAAACTACATCATCCCAATCTATGCTAGATTTTTCTTTCTCATTGGAAGCCTTTTCTCTGCGCAGCCAATCTCGAATATCGTTGTAAGTAGATCTGTAATCTTGGATCTTACGCTCTGCAGGCATTCTGATTTCTTTCAATGCCGCTACATCGTCATCATTTAAGTGGTGTTTCTCCTTAAAAGCCTCAACGGCGGCTGCGTCATTCATATCGATGTCCTGAAAAGCTTTCAGGCTGACGAATTCATCGTAATTTTGCAGTATGTTCTCTACCCGCAGATATTCGCCAAACAGTTTTGCAAAATCCTTTTTGTCAGACTCTTTAATGATTTGATCCGGATTGGGGAAGCGCTGTTGCAACTCTGCCAATACGTCTATAAAGCCACGCCGTGCCTCGCCCGTTGAGGCATCGCTAAATCCTTCCATATATTCTTTGTAACTTTTCTCCAGAACGACGTTTTTGGTGTTTTTGTCACCGAAAAGAGTAATGGCGTCGACTGTAGCTTTCTCTAAATCGCGAAAAGTGACGATGTTGCCAAAAGTTTTAGTGGCATCGAGAATGCGGTTGGTGCGGGAATAGGCCTGTATCAAGCCATGGAAACGCAAATTTTTATCCACAAACAGCGTGTTGAGCGTCGGGGCGTCAAAGCCGGTCAAAAACATGCCAACTACAATCAATAAATCAATTTCCTTGGATTTAACGCGCTTAGCTAAATCACGATAGTAATTCTGGAAACCATTGCTATCTACACTGAAATTAGTGCTGAAGAGTGCGTTATAATCACTTATTGCGGCGTCTAGAAATTCTTTACCGCTGCTATTCATGGCTGAAACGTCGAAACTTTCATCCAGAATATCGCCCACAGCTTCCTGCTCCTCGTTTGCAGAGAAAGAAAAGATGGTGGCTATCTTAAGCGGCTTATCGCTACCCGCCTGTAATGCATTAAGAGCTTCATAATATAGCTTGGCGGCATCCACGCTGCTCACCGCAAACATGGCATTGAACCCTTTATTGCCACCTTGCAGGCGATGCGTTTTCTGGCGGAAATTATTCAGAATATACTGGGATATCTCTCGAACCCGTTCGGGATGGAGTAGAGCTTGTTTATTTTCTGCCGCGTTGAGCTTCTTCTCATCTTGTTCGGTTTCGATATTTTTGAAATGCGGACGTACATCATTGTAATCCACCTTAAACTTCAGCACTTTCTCGTCGCGAATAGCATCGGTAATCACATAGGAATGTAATTCACGGCCAAACACGCTGGCAGTTGTATCGGCCCCCACCGCATTTTGTGGAAAAATGGGCGTGCCGGTGAAACCGAACTGATAAAACCGTTTGAATTTCTTCTTCACGTTTTTCTGGGCTTCGCCAAACTGGCTGCGATGGCATTCATCAAAGATGAACATGACCTGCTTATTGTAGATGGGCAGGTCGCCCTCGCTTTTCATCAGATTATTAAGTTTCTGGATAGTGGTGACGATGATCTTATTATCGTCTTTGTCTATATTCCTTTTAAGCCCGGCGGTACTGTCAGAGCCGTTAACGCTGTCGGGGGAAAAACGCTGATATTCCTTCATCGTTTGGTAATCTAGATCTTTTCTGTCGACTACAAAGAAAACCTTGTCGATGAAATCCAGTTCGGTCGCCAATCGCGCCGCTTTAAAGCTGGTAAGCGTCTTGCCAGATCCAGTGGTGTGCCAAATATAGCCACCGCTCTCAGGATTGCTCCAGTTCTTCGCGGTATAAGAGCTTTTTATCTTCCACAGAATGCGTTCGGTGGCGGCAATCTGGTAGGGGCGCATGACCAGCAGCGTATCGCTAACATCAAAAACTGAATAATGCAGCAATACGCTAAGCAATGTATGTTTTTGGAAAAATGTCGCCGTAAAATCTTTTAGATCTTTAATCGGGCTATTATCAGCCTTTGCCCAGTTTATCGTGAAGTCGAAACTGTTCTTGTTCCGCTGCGTAGTATTGGCGAAATAACGGCTGTCCGTGCCGTTTGAAATCACAAAAAGCTGTAGATATTTGTACAGAGAATGATCGCTGTTAAAGCTCTCTTTGCTGTAACGATGAATCTGATTGAAGGCTTCCCTGATTGCTACGCCTCGCTTTTTCAGCTCGATTTGTACTAACGGCAACCCATTAACGAGAATAGTCACGTCATAACGGTTTGCATGTGTACCCATTTGCTCGAACTGTTTTATGACCTGCACTTTGTTGCGGGCGATGTTTGTTTTATCAAGCAAATAGATATTTTGAATGCGACCATCATCAAAGACAAAATCATGAATATAATCGTCATGAATCTTGCGCGTTTTATCAACGATGCCTTCACTGGGTTTATCTAAATAGGTTTCGACAAACCGACCCCATTCGCCGTCAGAAAATTCTACGTTGTTTAAGACTTGCAGCTGCGCACGCACATTCGCAAGCATAGCCTCGGGGGTGTTAAGATCCGGCAGAAACTCATAACCTTGATGGATGAGATCCCGAATAAGCTCACGCTCTAAATCACCTTCGCTCTGGTAACTTTCGACGGCTTCCCATTCTTTGATGTATTTATCGAGCACGATAAAGCGGCTTGATTCAGCGATGGGGGTGATAATCTCAACCATTCCGTTCCTCGTGCTTCCAATAGCCATAATTATTGGTCAAATGCTTCAACAAAAATTCAACCGTTTTCTTCTCTTGTGGTGACGGTTCCGCAACAGCATCGCTCGATAGTGTGCTGTGGCTGGTAAATTGGATAATCCTATTCAGATAGGCCTGTTTGTCATCAGGCAGAAGTTCTGACCACTTAGGATAGCCGAGAAAATTGGCTGTTTTCTCATACAAGTTACGCAAAAGCGTAAAGTGATATTTTTCGACTTGGTTGTCGGCCACGGCCTTTTCTATCACCTGCTTCAGATACAGATGGTAGGAAAAACTCTTATTGGAGTCGCCTTTCTTTTCTTCAAGATCAAAAGTTCCGTCATCGTAGCGATTTAGTATATAGCCGTTTTTAACATCAAGTTCATTGTAGAGCACATTATAGAAAAGCGGATTGTGCGTTGTGATAATGAACTTCAGACCTGATTGACTGGATTTAATGAGGGCAGCAACATTGACGGCCAACTCAATCAAATGATTTTCATCGAGTGAACTAACAGGGTCATCAATAAATACATATTCTAACTTGTTATACCGATCTGTGTCGCGCGCACTGACTTCCGCGACATTCAAGGTGGCAATGACCTGTTCAATAAGGCTATAGAAAATACTCCAAATGAAATTACTTTCTTCGCCTTTGGATATTTTTATGTTGTCGTCTTTTTCTTTATTTCCACGCTCGAAGGAAAACGTTACCTCCGAAAACGCGGGCACAGTGACTTCTTTTCCGTCTGCGTCTTTAATTTTATATTCTGCATTAAATCGTGGTGTTAATTTATCGCTGGTGTAACGTTGAAAGTGAGCGATGGCATTCTGATCCTGTCCTTGCTTTTCCAGCACCCAACTCGTGTATGCGTTGGGCTGAATCTTTAATTTTCTTTCGGTGTCTTCTTCAAGGTCGTTATCCCAATAAAACAGATCTTCTGTGAAGGCGTTGTAATAAATAACCTTTGTCACTCGATCTTCTGCGTCTTCATCTTTCGGTGCGATAATGTCTTTGAGGGTTCGTGAAAGGCGGGTTTTGCCTGTGCCGTTAAAGGCATAAATAAGCTGCACTTTTTTGCCCGTATTATTTAATTTGTGAGCAATGCCTGTAAGCGATCTCAAATATTCTTCATAGAAATCATACAGATTACATTCCTTAATCCCCCAATGCCCCCTGTGAAACTCATAACCAGATTCACTTATACCTAATTTTTGCTGATTTTCCTTCAACACACCCCTAGTTAAGGGGTAGCGATCTTTGTCAAAACTATATTTAACTCGCAAATTACTGGAATAAACTTCTATATCGGTAATTCTTCCTATTCTGGCATCGCTAACTTCTTGCTCAGTAGCAAAAATTGTTGGCAAATTCTTGAGCCTATTTATTGCATCCTGATCCAACGATTGAAATTGCTCTTTGATGGGATCTTCCGTGTACTGAAGAAACCTATCTTTAGGAATACTAAATCCCCCTTTATCGCCTTGGTAAAAGCTGGGAACGCTCGCCATGATTAGGTTGTATAATTGACCGCTCATTTATGCCGCTTGCTCCCCAGGCTTTGGGAAGTTCAGCAGCATGTCGCGATAATATTCATATTGCTTCTGACGTAATTCAATCTCACGTGGCAAGCCTTCGCTGATCGAATTGGTGAGCGCATCGAATTTGTCGAGAATAACAACGATGCGAGCTTGTTCATCCAGTGATGGAACCAAAACCACAGGAGCTTCCAAAATATGATATGAAACGAATGGTTGTGATGCGCTATTAGATTTCGACCCAAAATCTTGTAAGAGCAAAAGATAGTAAGCATATTTTGGTAAAACCTCTTTCGATTTATGCTTACAAATTACCCCATTGTATGTGACGAAGTGCCTGCCTTTGCCCCAATTTACAATTCCTGCATACGCACCTATGTGGCCTATTACTGGCGAGTCTTCGCTATTGTAATCATCGTGACTGCCTACAATGCCGTTGCTGCCATAAACTGGGTACTGCCCCCCCGTTTTTGGAATGGTGTTGCCTGTGCCGTATTGGAAGTCGTAAATATCTCCTAGTGCCATTTCTTTGACATTTGCATCGGCGGCAAAAGTGAGAAGTTGGTCTCGATAATAGTTGTATTGTTTCTTGCGGGCGGTAAGCTCGGCGGTGAGCTCGGCGGTGAGCTCGGTGAAAGCGTCCAATATGCGCACAATCTCAGCCTGAATCGCCAGCGACTTCTTCGGATCTTCAGGGCAGGGAATGGGGACGGGTATTTTAACCATCTCGCCTTTTGTTAATTTTGCCCTGTCTTTGTTTGGCAAGTAAGGAAGAAAATCAACAGTGCGCAAATAGTGGTACAAAAATCGCGTATTTACTCCAGACTTTCCGCACACAACATGGACATGATTATTTGCCCAGAATTTTCCTATTGTGTATTGAATGGAGTAATTTTCTAGGCTTGCTGAACCATCCTCAGCGATAAGAACATATTCACCATCGTGAGTATGCCCATTCACATAGTCTTGGATATTGTTTGCGCCGTAATATGGGATTTTGCCAGACACGCGCAAAGATGCTTTTACTGGTTCTCTCTGGCTATTGGCTACTTCAAAGAAGTTTTCGTCACCCAGCGGTACCCACTCCACCTCGGAACCATCCAACAGCTTTTCCAAGTAGCCTAGATCTTTCATGCTTCAATCTCCGCCACGATGGCATCAATAGCGGCACGCAGCTGGTCGATTTTTTCAACGGTGGTTTTTATTTCTGCATTCAGCTGAACAATATCTATCACTTCGCGATTGTCCTTGGCTTCGACATAGCTGCTGACCGACAGGTTATAATCATTCGCGACAATCTTTTCGTACGGCACTGATTGAGTAAAATACTCAACATTCGCCTTGCTATCGAAGGCTTGCATAATATCTTCGATATGCTTATCGGTCAGAACATTGTTGTTGGTTTCTTTTTTGAACAGACCGCTGGCATCAATAAATTGCGTATTGGTGCTGGTCTTGTTTTTCGCCAGCACCAAAATTGTCACGGCAATGGTGGTGCCAAAAAACAGATTGGGGGCAAGTGCAATAACTGTTTCCACATAGTTATTATCAACCAGATATTTGCGGATTTTCTGCTCGGCACCACCACGATAAAAGATGCCGGGGAAGCAAACGATAGCGGCGCGTCCTTTGCTTGAAAGGTAGCTGAGCGCATGAAGAACGAAGGCGAAGTCTGCTTTGGACTTGGGGGAAAGCACGCCTGCAGGGGCGAAGCGATCATCATTAATCAGCGTTGGGTCATCTGAGCCAATCCAGCTAACCGAGTAAGGCGGATTGGAAACAATCGCATCAAACGGTTTGTCATCGCCAAAATATGGGTCAATCAGCGTGTTGCCCAGTTGGATATTAAACTTGTCATAATTGACGTTGTGCAGAAACATATTCATGCGGGCAAGGTTGTAGGTCGTGTGGTTGATTTCTTGCCCGAAGAAACCTTCTTCAACAATGTGTGCGTCGAAATGCTTTTTGGCTTGGAGCAGCAAAGAGCCAGAACCACATGCAGGGTCATAAATTTTATTAACGCGATCCTGCTTGTGCATGGCAAGCTGTGCAATCAGCTTGGACACATGTTGCGGCGTAAAGAATTCGCCGCCTGATTTACCGGCGTTCGCAGCATAGTTAGAGATAAGGAATTCATAGGCATCGCCGAACAGGTCAATGTGGCTGCCATGAAAATCACCAAAATCCAGCCCCGCCACTCCTTTGATAACGGCGGCCAGACGGGCGTTTTTGTCCTTCACCGTATTGCCAAGGCGGTTGCTGGTCGTATCAAAGTCAGCAAACAGTCCTTTGATATCCCTTTCTGAGGGATATCCGTTGGCGGAGCTTTCAATTTCCGTAAAGATTTTGGCTAAATCCGTATTCAGACTTTCATTGGTATTAGCCGTTTTGGCAATGTTGGCGAACAGCTGGCTGGGATAGATAAAATAGCCCTTGGTTTTAACAGCATCGTCTTTAATCTCTGGTGTGATAACGCTGTCGGCCAGCTTGGTATAGTCGATGCTGTCGTCATCAGCTTCGATATAACTGGCAAAATTCTCGCTGATAAAACGGTAAAACAGTGTGCCGAGGACGTATTGTTTAAAATCCCAGCCATCAACTGCACCCCGCACGTCATTGGCGATTTGCCATATCTGGCGTTGCAGGGCGGCGCGTTGCTGGTTGCCAGTCATTCTTGTTAGACCTATGGTAAAAGTAGATTGAATCGGAAGTTGTAGTTCCGGAAAAAGTTAAGAGATAATATGGCCAAAGTCAATTTAATGACAGTGGTTTTCTCCTTATCAACGAATGACTTAAGGGGGTTATGGGCGGGTCGCAACTTTATGCAGACAAACGACCCGCACCAACATTATGTCAGCGTCGGTTTCCGTTGTTTGGCTCACGAGGTCGATTCTACCAATCCTGCTAATGCCGCCACACAATCAATCATCTGCTGCGCGTCTTTAGGGGACGTTTCGGCCAGCAGAGCTGGTTCGTAGATTTCGCGCAGGGCGCAGACGTCTCCAACAACTTCCCTGATTGTTTGCAACGCCGCAGGGTGGCGGTTCGGTTCGCGGATTGTTTTTGCGAATAGGTCATAGGTCGAATCGTTTGATGGCATGCGTCGCCCCGTTGTGGCTAATAGATAGGCGGCGGCTACATGCTCAGACGCGTGATAAGCCTGCTCCATGGCCGCGCCGTGCTGGCCCGTTTCGTTCAGCTTATCAGCCCCGGCAAGCATCTCGCGAACTTCGGCAAGCAGAGTTTGGCATTCATCGTTCATATTGAAACCTAAAGGCGCGTTTAGCCGACCAGAGAGAAGTAGGGATTATTGGCTGCCTCCGAACCTATCAGCTTTATGGGCCGAATGGCACCCCCGCTGGCTTTTGCGAGATCAAGCGATGCCGTTTGTGATGCATGGAGGCCGAGAAGCCGCTTTTCTACCCCCAAAGAATGAAGACCGGCGATAACTTCGGGTTCGTTGAGGACATGAATATGCATCAACGGCGGTTTTACACCAAAAACGGCGGCTGTTTCCGATAAAGCCGGTTCATGATCCAGCCGCCCCCAGCCGCGTTCCTGAATTTCTTCGTTCGCTGCTTTCAATACTGAAGCCAATACACATTCCATGACAGGGGGCTCCGGTAACTTGCCATTGCTGATAATCTGGCCCTGCGATACAGGCCTGCCTTTGAAGGTCGAAAGACCTCTTGTAAAAGCCGCCTTGACCTTTTGCTGCTCATCATAGCTTGACCACAGCACCGCAAAATTATGGGGATCGCTTGCGCTGCCAATAAGGGGTGCGCCGCGCAGTTCAACCGGCACCAGCCATTTGCTTCTGATGGCATCGGTTATTTCGTTGAGCCTGAATAGGCCGCTTGTCTCCTCTTGCCCCAGAACCGCGCCAAGCTGTTCCTGAATTTTGACGATCTTTGTATTGTCAGGAGCAAATTCAAAAGTTTGTCCGGTAGGGATGATGCCACCTCTCATGCCTTTCTTGGCGAAGTAAGTCATGCATTCCCGGATATAATGGGTTCCAATTCCCTCATCGAGAAAATCCTTACCGGAAGGTCTTTCAAGAACAAGTTCTCGTATTATCTTCGGGAGCAAACAAACATCCTCGCTGTAAATGCCGTTCTTAGCTATCAAACCATTCTCCGCGCGTTGCAGGGACAGGGAACGAAAATTAATCGTCGCCCCGACAATCTTCGGCTTCGCCAATTCCCACGCCGCTGCTAGAAACAGAATTTCAACATCGCCGGATTGCATTGCCCGCATGACGTTGCGAAAGGCGACGGGATCAAATTCAGCGCCATGAACTTTGGCTTCATGCTGGATCGTGTCGCTGAGAATTTTTTCCAAAGCGCCGCGATGCCGAGGATCGGACTGGTCGCACGGCATCACCGCCGTATAAAGCCCGCCGAGTTGCTGCCTGAATTGCTTGGCCGGTATCATCGCCTACCTGCAAAATAGCTTTAAAAATCAGGGGTATATTACCAGAAATAGCCCTAACCCCAGTGGCCTATATTATTTTCTATGTTTTTTCAGTGGCTTACCGCCTGTATTCCAGCACGCTTCAAACTCGCGGATATAACGCTCTGCCACCAGTTTGGACTGGATCGAAACGCATTCCCGCCGGTTGCCGCCATCAGTAAGGGGCAGGATAAGGTTGTCGCCGTAGAGATACCAAGGGGCTATATCCTTATAGGCCGCATCAAGCGTTCGGTAGCTGCAATAGCTGACCGGATTGCCGATTTCGCCTTCCGGCACCAAAACGCGGGCATCCAGCCCCTCTATTTTTTCCATGCGCTTGATATGCTCAGCCGCATAATCATCATCGATGGGTAAGTAGCGCGCATCCCCGAAGTTAAACTGGCGAATGCGCCCGCCTTTCTTGACGGTTTCATATATGTGATCGAGCAGTTGCCGGTATCCCGCCTTGCCGCTGAAGGTACGCATCTGATGCTTGCGGATAGCGACGCCTTCATTTTCCAGAAACTCGATTCCTTCCTTATCAAAGGCCGTCAGAATGCTGGTCAGCGTTCTTTCCTGCGGTTGCGTATCTTCCGCTTCGATCATGCGGATGGTGATGCGCGTCAGGCCGGTTTTTTCGGCCAACTCGTCCATCGTCCAACCCAGTAAGCCGCGTGCGCCGCGTATTTGCCGTCCTGAAACTATCATAATGATAAATATATCATGCCTTTTAGATAAATCAACAAAAATGATGCTGAGAAAATATTTTACAATCTATTAATAGCCGATAATGCATTGATTATATTTGAACAATCATCCAAATAGAAAAGAACAATAATCCGAAAAGAATAGAAATGCCTTGCATTTTGGAAAATTCGTGCTATGAATAATTTCATAGTGAGAAATGAATTTTTAAAACGACTGATATTCAACAAATCATATTTAAGGAGGTAATTATGGAGAAGGATTGGAAAGGCAAAAAGAAAACAACCGGCATTAACGTGAGAACGGGAATTGCCCCCACGGCGGAACGCTACCACCGGAATGGCGGCGTCAGAACCGAAATCGTATCCGAGGGCGGAGCGCGCACCATGCGCTATCGCGCCGCATGGGAATGCCCGCTTGATGCGTATCGTGATCTCAAGATCATCAATGAAGCGGAATATAAGGCCGGGTTAAAGTTTCATCAGGCCTATTACGGCGCGGTCATCTTTGTGCGCGCCGACTTCCGCCCGACCAGCAAAATTCAGGCGGACAGAAAGCCGACAAAAAGCGACATCCTGCTCAAGAAAGTCTATGTAGCCATTCCATCGGAGGATATGAGCGTCATCATCGACATATGCGGGCGGTCAAAACCAGCGCAGAGTCCGCGTGCCATGAATATTCTCAAGAGGGGACTGGGGCATCTCGCTACGCATTGGAAAATGGCGGCGCGCGAAGTCTGTAAACGCAAATAAGTTTGGATAGGGGGCGGACTTTATAAGCCACCGGCTAGGCCGCGCCGGTGGTTTATCCCCCGCGAATAAGCGCGGCCCGTAACAACATCAAACAATTTGGCATACCCAAGGGCGAATTTTCGGATTCCGTTCATGGGATTGCCGCGTCCAAAAGGAGGCTACATGGAAAAGGATATTGAGCCGAAACCGCCGTTGCACCGCAAGGCAAGGCCGTCAGACATGTATGATGTTCTGAAACCAGTCCGACCGGAAATCAGAATGGCTATGGAGGCGCAAGCGGCGGCGGCCCCCGTCAGCGAGCCCGCAATCGCGCTGCCAGCCGTCAGACAACCGCCACGCACGGCAAAGCCTAAAGATTCCAAATTGCTTCGCATCACCGTCCGCTTTTCCGAAGCCGAGCGCGAAATCCTCGACCGCCGGGCAGCGCAAGCGCGTCAGACGCCGAGCGAATATGCGCGCACGGCGGCTTTGGGCATGTCTGCCGCGCCGCCAGACCCGGAGTGGCGGAAGCTTTTGTTGTCCGCCGGACGTGAATTAACGCGGCAGCAAAACACCCTCGATCACATTGCCCGTCAACTCAAGACCAAGACGGCATCCACGGAACAGGGCGACACGATGCTCGGTATCATCGCCCGTTCGCTGTTGTCGGCCCATAAGTCCGTCCGGCGGGCCTTGGCCGACGGCGTGGATGGGCCGTGACCTGATTTTAAACGCCGCCAATTTTCTTAAGCGTCATTTTCGGAAAGGAATTGTCCCATGAAAAAGGATATTGGGCCGAAGCCCCATGCCCGGCATCTCTCCAGCCCGCGTCAGCCCGTCAGACGGTCAGACAAAGGAACACAAAAAGAAAGTCCGCCAGTAATGTGTTGGCACCCCGCCGTCGGCGGGCTGTCAACACGACTGGAGAGGGGTTCCACCCCATCGACCCCCCATGTCGCCACATGGCGCAAGCGCAGCGACTCCCGCCGCATGAGCGTGAAAAAGTATTTTCGCGTCACGCCCCATGAAGCTGCCGTCATATCCGCCCGTGCCGCCGAAGCCGGGCTTGAGCAAGCGTCTTATATCCGGGCGCAGACTCTCGGCCTTTCCAAAGTCAGGGCCGCCCGGCGCATCCGGGCGGATTGGGATGAATTGCGCCGCTGCATGGGCGCGATCAACAGGGCCGGGAACGTCGTCAACCAGCTTGTCCTCGAATTGCGGCGCACGGGTCGAAGTTCCGGCTTGGCTCATGTCGCCCTGAAAGAGCTTATCGCGGCGGCACATTCCGTCATGTCTGCATTAGGGAGGTGCTAATGGCCGTCATCATTAAAGGCAAATCCATCGTTTGCAGCGCGAAGTCACGCCATCATTACCTCGAAGGCAAGGAGAACGAAAATATCTCGGTCTTGGAAGTCCGAGGCTTCGCCACTTTGGATGCCGCCGAGGCGCTGTCGATGATCGAGTTATCGGCCATCGGCACTCGATGCAAAAAGCCCCTCTATAGCGCCAAGATCAATCCTGAAACCGACAGGGTATGGACGAGGGAAGAATTATTCAGGGCTGCCGACAGGCTTGAGGAAAATCTTGGCCTCACGGGTCACGCCCGCGTCATTGTCGAACACCTCAAAAAGGGCCGGACGCATTACCATGTTTTATGGAACCGTTTTCCGCCTGACGGCGGCTCCGCGAAGAATATGGGAAACGACTATGCCGCCCATCAACAGACGCAAAAGGAGGTCGAAAAAGAGTTCGGCCTAAAGCCGATGATGGCGCGCAGCGGGAGTTTCAAGGATTGGGAAGTCAAATGGGCGCAGCGGTACGGCTTCGACATATTCAAGTTGCGCGACAGGATCACGAAAGATTTTAACGAGGCGAAGTCTGGGCAATCATTCATGGCCGCATTAAAGGCCAACAGCGTTGCCCTGTGCCGGGGCGATAAAAAGCAATTCGTCATTATCCTGCCGTGGGGCCAGCATAAGGCTCTTTCCAGTATGATACATGGGCGGCCCACCAAGGTTGTACTTCAACGCGCCCTTGCCGACATCGACATCAAAACCCTGCCAACCGTTCAGGAGGGCAAGGCGCAAGTCAATGCCAGCTTGCCGAAGATCGAACGCAAAAAAAGCATGGGCCGCCCGGCAGCCAGATCAAAGGGCAAGAAAACCACTTCACCTCCGCCCGCCTTACCGCTTGCGCCACCGCCGCTAAAATCGACAGCGGTCGTCCCGGCGCGGATGATTACGGCGGGATTGCCGCATAAGGCGGCGGTGGATGTGTCGGCGCAGCAGAGCCGCGAGCCTCATCTTACGCCGCATCGTCCCGTCTCGCGCGGCAGCATGAGCGAAGAGCAATGGATCGATTTCAAAGCCGCGTGCGAGGGCAGGATCACATGGCAGCAATACTTCGCCCGATGGAGCAACGGATTGTCGTTATAGCCGAAAAAATCACAACGCAAATTTTAGCCGTTAAGCAGTAGCCGAATTTTCAAACACATTTTCAAAAGGATTGAACATGAATGACCATGACATTCGTGCCGATAGTTTTTTGCTCAAATTCCAAAACATCCGCATCTACCGCGTCCAACTGCGGGGAAGCGGCATCGTCTATTTTTTGAAGAAGGACGATGCCCTGCGTTACGGCAGGGAACTTCGAGCCGCCTTGTTGCGGAAAAAGGGGGTGGGCCATGAGTGACAACCCCGGCTCATCCCCCGCACGGCATTTCACCGTGCATACGCTGGCCGCGTATTGGGGCGTTTCTCCAAGCCACATTTACAACCTCGTTCATTCAAACGCGCTCCGCCATCTGCGGATCGGCAAGGCCATTCGTATTCCAGAAATTTTCATCAAAGAATTTGAGGAGGCAGCATGTCAGGAGGCAATGAAAAATACCGATTTTGGCAGGAATCAAACGGCATCATTCATCTCGTCTGGAACGAGCGAATTGAAACTGCACCCGGCAAATTCCACACACAAACAAGACGCCTTTCAACAAGGACAAAGGATTGGGACGCTGCCGAGCAGTTCCGCGCCCAATTCATCGCAGGATTAAAGAACCCTGCGGCACCGCCTGAACCGACGCTTGGCTATCTGCTCGACCGCTATCGCAACGAGCATGGCATCAACACACGTTCGCTTAGCACTATGGATCAGCAGTTGAAGCCGTTGAAGGCATACTTCGGCGATTTATTGCCGAGCCATATCAGCAACGCGTTGTTGGCCGATTATGCAAAACAAAGAAAGGTTTCTGCCGGAACAATTCTAAGGAGCCTCGGTATCCTTAAAGCAGCCATTCATTACGCAGAAGGCAACAGATGGATTGAAAGACAGCCTCAATTCGTCATGCCGGTTAAACAGCCGCCGCCGCGCGACATATGGCTAACGAGGGAGCAAGTCGGTCTTCTAATTGAAAGGGCCAAGGCTCCACATATTCAGTTGTTCATAATGCTTGCCGTGTCCACCGCCGCCAGATCGGGGGCGATTATGGATTTAACATGGCAACAACTGGATTTTGAGCGCCGGATAATCGACTACGGCCGTGGCTACGGAAATAAACGTCGCGCCGTCGTGCCAATGAACGACGATGTTTATGCTGCCCTCTGTACGGCGCGAGAACTGGCCTTAACCGATCATGTCATTGAGTTTAACGGTAAGCCTCTAAAATCGATCAAAAAGTCATTCCGCAAGCTTTGCAAAGATTGCAACATCACCGCCAGTCCCCACGTTTTGCGCCACACGGCGGCGACGTGGATGGTTATGGACGGTGTGCCGCTTGCCGAAGTCGCGCGGTTGCTCGGCGACAGCGAAAGGACGGTCGAGAAAGTTTATGGCAAACATGCACCGGATTATCTGCGCCGTGCCGTAAATTCGCTTAATCTTACGAGAAATAAACTTTTGTGTCCGCAACCTTAAAGATTATCTATATTCTAAAATTGAAAACGGCGCATTCTACTCGGCTCATGGTCGGCACATGACTACTTGGACACCGATAGCAATCTTACCAAACCTATATGCCAAAACCGCACTTGATGGGGATGTGATTGCGCTTGTTCTGAGCAATGATCCGCGTGTTGTTGTCTTTTGCAAAACAAATCCCAAATTTGCATTGTTTCTTTCTCGTTTTAGAAACGCCTTCGATCTTTCTCTATCGCCTGTTGTCATGCTGGCGCGAGACGACGTCACCTCCAAACTAGTTCATACGGACGCATATCAATCTTTCCGGGACATTGCCGCTTGCAGTGTTATACCTTTTGCGCGCGCACTTAGCGTTGTTTACCCGAATAGCTCTCATATCTGGTATTCAGATTCGTTTTGGCTCTATCCCTACACCTACAATGCTCAAACAGAATATCTGTCCTTATCGACACCAGCACTTGGCGCTATAAATGTTGTAGATAATTTTCATGGGCAATCCATGCCTGAGCTACCGGAGATGGAGCTAACTGACATAGATTTTCCTTTGTTCAATGCGTTGCTTAAGCGTTGGGCAAAGGTTTACCTCGAAGGGCGGCAAACTTGGAAAGATCGAGCTTTATTCCGCTCTCTTAATATGGCGTTTAGCGCCTCACAGCTACCGTCAGGGGCTGGAACGATTTTATATGATGTTGGCCGTTGCGTAGGTCTTTGGGTTTCGGCATTTGAGATTCTGGCTCATCCAAAAACAGAGAAATCGGATATCACGAAAATATACCCATTGCTGGAGAAAGTGTCTTACATTGACCCAAAAATAAAACAACGTCGATATGCCCCTTATACGGCAAGAGTGTCGCGCCCATGGCCAAGACGTAATCTGCCATGTTGGCTTTATTCTAAGCTATATCAGGCAAGAAACGATTTTCTTCACGGCAATCCTATCAAGAAAAACGTATTAAATCCCAAGCAAGCGAAGGCAGGGCTTTTTGTGGCCGGGCCTCTGCTGTTCCGTCTTGCGCTGACCTCATTTCTCAATCTGAAGCCTGAGCAGCCGCAAGGTAAGAGATTCCAAATTAATAGCCAGCATATGATTGAGAGAGCACTCTTGCGCACAAGAAAATAATTATGACTCCAAATCCATACGCGCCAGTCGGCAAATGCATATATTGTGATAGCCCCATTTATGATGAGGAGCGCCCAAAACAAAAATTGGGAGATGAACATATCGTTGCTCTTTCCTTGGGCGGCACAATGATATTGCCGGAAGCAAGCTGTGCAAAATGCGAGAAAATCATCAACAAGGTGGAGACCAATTTAACGCGAGGCATGTTCTTGCCTGCACGCACTCAACTTTTATACCCAACAAGAAATAAAAAGCAGCGCCCCAAACATTTGCCTTTGGATATTGATTCTGGGGGTGGATTGCTTACAAAACAGATACCCATCGAAGATTATCCCGGGATGCTGGTCGTTTTGTGTTTTAACCCTCCTTTGGCCCTCTTAAATATTACTCCCACTGACACACCTCTTACTGGCCGAGTAGCGGTAGCTACGTTGCCTAATTTTGGCGACAATCTGAACAAACATCCCAGAAGGACTGTAACCTGGAAAATGGGAGGAGATGCTCCGACCTATGGCAGAATGTTGGCTAAAATTGCCCACGCCTATACGGTGGCCGAGGTAGGTTATGGTCGTTTTAAGCCAGTCTTGCTGGATATAATCTTAAATCAGCCACCGCTGTATATGACTCACTATGTCGGGGGTGAAATTGGCGACCCACCGCCAGCAAGCATGGAACGCATTGAGATATCTCATACAATAGAGGATTTATATGATGGCCGGAAACTTGTCCTTGTCAAAATTCGGCTTTTTGCTGACCGACAAGGGATGCCAACTTATCTGGTCGTATCCGGAGAAATTTTTTAAATTCTACTATTTCGTAGTATGCTGTTTTTAATTTTGGCTTCGTAAGAGGGGAAGAGATGGCTCAGATGCATTTGCGCAATGCTACCGTGGCTGATTTGTATGCTAATGCTCCACCGACGGCAAAGAGTGTAAGTGTTGTTTTCGAGATTACCCCAGCGAATGGATCACTGTTAGTCTATCTACCGCCAACATATGATAATCCTGCTCGCATTGATGGCACGGGTAAAACATTAGATATCGCGGTCAGTCCCGAACATCACAAAATGTTTATTCAGTTGATCGGAGATACTAAAAGTTTTGTGGCCAGAATAGTAGGGTTTACAGATAATTTCTGATTGAGAAATTCATATTATTAGAAAAACATTAGACCCCTAATGTTTTTGTTCCGGTTCCGAAAACCTAACCCATTGAAAAACTGGTGCTGCCGATAGGAATTGAACCTACGACCCCGTCCTTACCAAGGACGTGCTCTACCCCTGAGCTACGGCAGCATACAACACAGGGGGGCGTTTGTGCCACAGGCGGGGCAGGGACGCAAGCCTTGCGTTGGCGGGCCGCAAAACCGCTGAATCTCAAGGCATTGCGGGCATTTGCGCCATGGCGGATGGGGCGTGCCGCCGGGTGGTGGAATCCGGCCATTCTGGTTAACGC
>NZ_JAFAND010000158.1 GCF_019232825.1 Paludibacterium sp.
TATAGCCATGCGCCCATACCGGGTAGTAGTAGCAGTCGAGCTTGTCGATCTCGCTCTGACTCAAGGCCCGGGGTTGCGTGTTCCACGCTTTGACGGCGGCGGCCGCCATCCGGGCGTAGTCGGGCGCGCCGGGCGGCGGCGGGGCGGCGCTGCCGCCGAGGTGGCCGAGCAGGCCCAGCTCCGGCAGCAGATGATTGCCCTGCTCCTGCGGCCGTCCCGGTTTGCTGTACTGGTCGTTCAGGCTGGTTTCCAACTGCAGCAGAATCGACAGGTAACTGTCCTGGTGCAACGCCCCCCAGCCGCGTTTCTTGGCTTCCGCGGTCGTCAGCCAGCAGTGGCTGGCCGGCACCGCGCAGGGGCCGCCCAGGTTGACCTCTGTATTGCTTGGGTCAAACAGTTTTTGCCTGTCCGCTGGCGATTGGCCTATGCCATGTGTCGCGGCACCGAGTCCCGCCAATGTGCCATTGGGGGGTGACCAGGCTGGTGTACTGGGATCGTTTTGCAACTTCAAATTCGTTCCCATGATCCCCGGCACGAAGATCACCGGAATCACGTTGTGCGGCGGCAGGATGCACAAGGCGCGTTGCTCGAAGCTTTTGGGGCTTAGTACCGAACCGAAGAAGGGGTTGCCTTGTTGATCGACTTGCAGTGGAACACGGCGGGTGGCTGTTGGCAGCACATTTTGATCGGTCATTGTTTGCGCCGCGAAAGGTCGCGGACGGACAGTTTAAAATGCAGCATGAGACCTTAACAAACCGTGAAGGTTGCAGCAAGGCGAGCTGTCCGAAAGATCAGGCCCAGAATAAACGTGCATTGGCTCGGCGAGCGCACGCTACCCCCGACTCCCTCACCCCTGAAACACCGCATCGGCCCGTACCCGGCCCTCTCCGGCAGGCTCCAGTTGCACATCGACCACCCGCACCGCGTGATGGGTTTGCAGATCGGCCAGCAAGGCGAGCCAGACGTCAAACCCCGCTTCGCCGACCAGTCGCGCGCCATGGGCCTCCTGCGTCAGATGCCAACCGTCGGTATCGATGCCCAACGCCTCGGCGCGCGCGCGCACCAACGCCGGCAGCGCGGCCGGCGCAGGCGCAGGCCTGTCCGGAAGCTTGGCCAGCGCCTGCCAGGCACGCGTCAACGCCGTCATCTGCGCATTCTCGGCCTGCTGCGCCGCCCGCGCCTGACGCGCCTCTGTCACCGACAGCGCCAGCGGACGCCAGATCAGGCAAAACACCAGCACGGCCAGCGACGCCACCATGGCGCGGCCGAGTAGTGGCGGCCCGCGGCGCCTTAGCCATGCCGCCATCGACCGCCATGCAAGCTTCAAACCGGTCATGGCCGTGTCTCCTCGCTGCCAATCGGGGCGAAGGTCAACGTCAACTGGCCAGGCGCCGTCAACGCCACCGACCAGCCAGCGGCGGCCAGGCGCCGCCGCCAATCGGACGGCACGGCATCGGGCAGCGCCACACTCTCTACCGTCAGCACCCCCGAGCGGTAGCGCAAATGACGCATGCCGCCGCCTTCCGGCAACAATGGCTGCAACGCCGCCAGCATCGGCAGCAGATCGCCGTCCTGTGCCAGCCCTCGGCGCGCGCGCGCCGCCGCCACATGCCGGCGCGCCGCATTGAGCGCTTGATCCGCTGATTGCGGCCCGGCGCCCATCCGCCGCGCGTCCTCGACCAGCCGATCGGCCAATCGGCCCTGCTGCCAACGCAGCCAGCCCAACTGGCCCGCCAGCAGGGCGAGATCGAACATCGCCAGCACCGCCAGCGCCAACACCGCCTGGCGCGCGAGCCGTCGCCCGACGGGCGCCAAGCGCCGGCGCCAGCGTGAGCGGCCATTGGCAAAGTCGTGCGCCGCATCGATAGGGGTAGAGCGCCAGTCGACCTTGTCTCGGCGCGTCGCCGGCAGATGGCGCAGCGCGATGGGCAACGGTTCGTCGCCACAGACCAGCAACTGGCCAGGCGGCATGCCGTCGAGCAGCTCCGCCCACAACGCCTCGCCCTGGTGCGGCACGCACAACGCGCGGCCGGAGGCCAGCCGCACCCCCCAGCCGTTGGCCAGCCGCGCCACGCTCCAGCCATCCTGAGGCGGCTTAGGCAAACACTGCTCTTCCGCCACGACGCGCGCCACGGCAACCCCATTCGCCGATAACCCGGCGAGCGCCTGCGCCAGCGGCGCGCGCGCGGTCACGGCCACGATGCCGGCGGCCAGGCGGTAATGATTCTCTTCCGGCGCGTTGAGCAGCCCCTCCTCCAACGCGAAGCCCAGCGCCGCCTCGCCTTGTCGTGCCACGCCGGGCGGCAAGGCGGGTTCGGCGAATCGCACGAGCCCCGCGGCCAACACCAGCTCGCACAGCTCGGCGGCGGGCGGCGCCTGGTCCCCCTCGCAGGCGAGCACGCCTCCCGGACCGCAAAGCGCCCAGCGCAACGTGCCATCGGCGGCCATATACACCCTCAACACAGACATCGGCAGGCCTTCATGACAATGGGGGCAGCGCCCCCGGGTCCGGACGGGACAGCAGACGCACCCGGCCCGCCTCCACCTTGAGAATGGCGTCGATCCGCCGTTCGGCGGCACGGTGGCGCACCGAGCCTTGCAGCCAAAACGCCGACGATCCGACACCCAGTATCTTGGGCACCTCGCCGCCCGCCATTCCCAACCGGTTGATGAAATCGGCGGCGTCGCGAAACGGCAGGCGCGCTCGCCCCTGCACCACTTGGGACACGGCGCCCGGCGCCGCCTTGGGCACCAGCGCCGACAACAGCAAAGGGGACGCCGTATTGAGGTTCACCAAATTCAATTCCCCCGGCAACAAGGTCACATAAGGCGCCAGCACGCGCCTGACCGCCAAGGTGTAGCCGGGCACCTCGGCCAGCATGCGCCAATCGCGCACCGCGCGCGCCGGACGCGGCGCGGTCTCGGTCGCGTCGGCGCGGCGCAGGCCGCACCATTGCGCCAGACTGTCGGCCAAGGCCTCTGGCAGTTGCAACGCCGCGAGCAGCCGTCGGTAGCTGTCGAAGGCCTCGCCATTGATCACGCCTTGCGGCGTGGCCAACGCATTGAGATTCAGCCGAGATTGCAAATCGGTCAGCGTGGCGCGCCAGCGGTAATCGCCGTCCTGCCCGTCCCAGGGCCGCGCCCATGGCTGATTGGCCGCCACCACCGGCGCCACCGGATGCAGGCGCAACCGCGCCCACGCCAACTGCGCATCCAGCAGCAAATGCATCTGCGCGCGCTGGCGATCGGCCTCGACTTGCTGCCACCATAGATTTTGCTGCCACAACACCAGACTCGCCGCCGAGGCGGCCAGCGCCACCAACAAGAGCGCCATGACCACCGCCATCCCACGCTCACCTCTCACGGCAACCTCCAGTAGCGGGTAATCGTGCCGGTCACCGGGCTATTCACCTGCATCTCCAGCAGGCGTGGCCGCCCCGTGCCGCCCGGCTGCCAGCCATCCACCCAGCGGCCATCGTCCAGCTGCAAGCGCCAACGCACGTGATAGCCCGCGTCCAACAATGCGAAGCGCTGGCCAGCGGCGCGCGCGGTCGACCATTCGAGCCCGGCCGGCCCCGCTTGGTAGACGATGTTGTCGACGCCACTGGCCAGCAGGCTGGAGGGCAAGGCCAGCTGCAATGCCTGCTGGCCGGCCTCGCCCTCCAGCCGCAGCGGCGCCGCCGCGCCCGGCGCGGGAAACAAAACGCCCACCTCGCCGCTCATCCGCGCGAACACCCGCGCCAGATCCACCCACTGCGTCGATACCGCCATCAAGCGCTCGCGCGATATCAGCAGCGCGCTGAACGCCTTGTAGCCCAGCACCGATAGAATCGCCATCAGGCTCATCGCCACCAGAAGCTCGATCAGGGTCATGCCGGTTTGATTAAGAGGGTGGTGCACTGCCTTCGGCGAGTGCACCCTACGCGAATCGGTGCCTCGTTGCGTAGGGCGCAATCGACGCGCAATGCGCGGCATTGCGCCGAACACCCAACGACAGGCCCTCGTCATTCCCGCCGCCTCGGCACGTAGGCCACGAGACTCGCCAACGGGTAACCACCGTCGCGGCCGGCTTCGACGCTGATCTCGACGCGCAGCAAATCGCGCTCGCCGGCCGGGGTCACCACCTGGCGCCAGCGCCAGTCGTGCTCGTCGCGCGTCAGCGCGCCGCGCGACTCGCCCAGCGTCGGCGGCGCGTCCGTCCGCTGCAACAGCGCCATCAGGTCTTCCGCCACCCACCCCGCCAGCATACGCTCGCGCAACGTCATGCTGTTTTCCGCCGCCAAGCCACTGACGCGCAACAGCGCCGACAGTGCGATGGCACTGATGGCCAGCGCCACCAGCACCTCCAACAAAGTAAACCCGCGCACGCGCGTCATGGCGTGGTCCCGCCCACCGTGACGCGCCCCAGCGGCGACAACGTCAAGTCGACCTGGCGCTCGTCGCTTTGCAGCCGCAACACGAGCCAAGGGCTCTGTCCCTGCAGCCACAGCGGCCAAGGCGGAGAGCCGGGCGCGCGCACGACGCTCGCGCGAATGCCGTCCGGCCATTGGCGCGCGGCAAAGAAATCATCGCTGACTGCTTGCCAACGGCCTTGCCTATCGCGGCGGCGAAAGGCATAGCCATCCGCGCGCAGCGCAAGCGCCAGCGGGTCCCCTTCCTCGGCGGCGGCCACGCCTTGCTCCAGCACGCGCGCCAGGCGATAGCTTTCGTCCTGCAACTGCCGATGGCTATCCGGCCGCAGCGACAACGTGACCGCCGAGGTCAGAATGCCGACGATGGCGATCACCACCAGCACCTCCAGCAAGGTGAACCCGCGCATGCCGCTTACTGCTGCCAATTGCCGATGTCGGCATTGACTCCCTCGCCGCCCGGCTGGCCGTCGGCCCCGAGGCTCCAGACATCGATCTCGCCATGCAGGCCGGGGTTGGCGTAACGATAGGGGTCGCCCCACGGATCTTCCGGCAGCCGCTCCAGGTAGCCGCCGGGCTTCCAATTCTTGGGCTCGGGCGGCTCAGCCGGCTTTCGCACCAGCGCCGACAAGCCTTGCGCCGAGCTCGGGTAGCGGCCGTTGTCCAACCGGTAGAGCTTGAGCGCCTGCATCAGCGCATTGATGTCCTGTTTGGCCGCCACCACGCGCGCCTCGTCCGGCCGGCTCATCACCTTGGGCACGATCAACGCGCCCAGCACGCCGAGGATGACGATCACCACCATGATCTCGATCAGGGTAAAGCCGCGCGCGCGGCGGACTGCTTGCTGCATAGTTGCTCCTAGCGAACCATCTGGTTCATATCGATGATCGGCAGCATGATCGCCAGCACGATCAATAGCACCACGCCGCCCATGAACAAAATCAGCAGCGGCTCCATCAGCGCGCTGAACGTGCCGAGCCGGCGCTCGACCTCCTGTTGCTGCTGCTCGGCCGCGCGTTCCAGCATCATTGCCAGCGTCCCGCTGGCCTCGCCGCTGCCGACCAGGTGCACCAGCACCGGCGGAAAACAACCGCGTTCGCCCAGCGCCCGCGCCAGCGGCTGCCCCTCGCGCACGGCGTCGGCCACCGCGGACAGCGCCTCGCGCAACATCAGACAGCCCAACAGCGGGCGCACGGTGGCCAATGCCGACAGCAACGGTACGCCGCTGGCCACCAGAATCGCCAGCGTGCTCGCCATGCGCGCCGTGTTGAGCGCCAGCACCAAACTGCCCACCACCGGCAGGCGCAACAGCCAGGCCTCCGCCACGCGGCGCACCACTGGCCGCGCCAACGCGCGGCGCAACGCTAACAGGATCAGCGCCAACGACAGCGCGAGCCACACACCCCACGCGCGCAACCCGGCCGATACCGCCATCAAGGCCCGCGTCAGCCACGGCAGCGCTTGATGGCTCTGGGCGAAGACGCCGACCACCTGCGGCACGACCCAGGCCATCATGCCGGTCACCACCAGGATGGCGACCAACATGACCGCCACCGGGTAGGCCAGCGCCTGAATCACCTTTTGCCGCGCGCGGGCGCGCCGCTCCAAGTAATCGGCCAGCCGCGCCAGCACCGCGCCGAGACGGCCGCTGTGCTCGCCGGCATCGATCAGCGCGCGATAGAGCGGCGAGAACACGCCCGGGCGCGCCGCCAGGGCGCTGGCGAAGCTCTGCCCTTGTAGGATGTCCAGGCGTAAGCCCTCCAGCACTTGGCGCGGCGCGCTGCGGGTGGTCTGCTCGATCACCGCCGTCAATGCCCGCTCCAGCGGCAAGCCGGCGTTGAGCAGCGTCGCCAATTGCTGCGTCAACAGCACCAGGCTCGCCGCCGGCAAGCCGCCGCGCCGCAGCGGTGTCAGTCGGTAGCCTGCGGGCACGACGCCGGTCGGCATCAACCCCTGTTCGCGCAAGCGGGTGCGCGCCTGGCGCGCCGACTCGGCCTGCAGCCAGCCGCGCACCCGCCGGCCGCCGGCGTCGAGCGCTTGGTAACGGAAATGCGCCATGTCAGGTCCTCGTCACGCGCAGCACCTCTTCCAACGACGTGTCGCCGCCATCGACGCGCAACATGCCGTCGTCACGCAGGCTGCGCATGCCGTGCTGCACCGCGTGCTGTCGCATCTGCTGCTCGGCGGCGCCGGCATGGATCAGGCGCTGCAGCGCCTCGTCGACGCTTAACAGCTCATACAGCCCCATGCGGCCGCGATAGCCGCTGGCGGCGCAAAGAGGGCAGCCGACCGGCTTGTACCGCCCCGCCTCCCCCGTCGGCTGGCGGCAATCGGGACACAAACGGCGCACCAGGCGCTGCGCCATGACCGCCAGCAACGACGACGCGAGCAGAAAGGGTTCCACCCCCATGTCGACCAAGCGGGTCACCGCGCTGGCGGCATCGTTGGTATGCAGCGTGGCGAGCACCAAATGCCCGGTCAGCGAGGCCTGAATGGCGATCTGGGCGGTTTCCAGATCGCGGATCTCGCCGATCATGATCACGTCCGGGTCCTGCCGCAGCATGGCGCGCAGCGCGCGGGCAAAACTCATATCGATGCGCGGATTGACCTGGGTCTGACCGATGCCGGGCAAGTGGTACTCGACCGGGTCCTCGACGGTCATGATGTTGGTGCTGCCGGCATCCAGGCGCGACAACGCGGCGTATAGCGTGGTGGTCTTGCCCGAGCCGGTCGGCCCGGTCACGAGAAAGATGCCGTGCGGCTGACGGATCACCCGGTCGACCGCCGCCAGCGTGTCAGGCAACATGCCCAGCGCGCTGAGGTCGAGCCGGGCCGCCTCCTTGTCCAACAAACGCAGCACCACGCGCTCGCCAAAACCGGTCGGCAGGGTCGAGACGCGCACATCCACCGGGCGGCCGCCCAGCCGCAACGAGATACGGCCGTCCTGCGGCAGGCGCTTTTCGGCGATGTCCAGGCTCGCCATGATTTTGATGCGCGACACCATGGCGGCGTGCAACGCGCGATGGGGCTGGGCGATATCGCGCAGCGTGCCGTCGAGGCGGAAGCGCACGACCGAATGGTCCTCGAACGGCTCGATATGGATGTCGGACGCCTGGTCGCGCAGCGCCTGCGCCAACAGCGCGTTGATCATGCGGATGATCGGCGCGTCGCCCTCGCTTTCCAGCAGGTCCTCCACGGTCGGCAACGCCTCGATCAGCCGTGCTACGTCGAGCGTCTGCCCGACGTCGTCCACCACGTCGGCCGCGCCATCGTGGCGGGCGTAGCATCGGGCCAGCGCCAGCTCGAACTCCCGCGCGGGCATACGCTCGACCCGGGCCGGCGGGCCAAAGCGCCGCAGCGCCTCGCCCCAGCCGTCCGGCGGCGCGCCCTCGCGCACCAACCAGGCGCCGTCCTCCAGGCGCAGCACCCCCTGGTCGCGAGCAAAGGCGAACGGCAGCCGCTCGCTCACGGCGACGCCTCCGGCAGGCCGAGCGCCTTGATGCCCGAGGGCAGCGCGTCCAACGCGCTCTTGGCATCCAACGGCAGGGGCGGCGCATCCCGGCGATAACTGTCGCCAAGAATATAGCGGTAGCGGTCTTCGGCAATGGCGCGCGCGCCGACGTCATCGCGCACGATGGTGGGTTTGAGGAACACCAACAGGTTGGTTTTCTCGCGCGATTTCACCTGATGGCGGAACAGCCACCCTACCAGCGGCAGATCGCCCAGCAACGGCACCTTATCCTCGGTATCGCTGATGGTTTCCTGAATCAGACCGCCGATGGCGATGATGCCGCCGTCATCGACGGTGACCGACGTCGTCACCGAGCGGATATTGAATTTTGGCAGCGTGGTATTGGCCGTGGCCGGATCGACCGACGAGGCGGTCTGCAGAATCTTCATGCGGATGGCGCCGCCCTCGGAAATCTGCGGCACGATGCCCAAACTGATACCCACCGTCTTGCGGTCATAGGTGGTGAACGGCGAAGCGGTACTGCTGCTGCCGCTGCTGCCGGTATTGGCGTACTGGCCGGTCTGTATCGGCACCTCCTGCCCGATCTCGATGCGGGCCGGCTCGTTGTCGGTGGCCATCAGCGTCGGATTGGACAGCACGTTGCCTTGCGCCTTGGTTTCCAGCAGGCGCGCCAGCGCCGTCAGATCGAGTACCTGCCCCAGGCCGGACACATGCAGCACCCCGGCGCCGGTACCGCCGGAGAGACCCAGCCCCTGATTCCCCACGGTAATCTGCAAACCGGCGCCGGACGTTGACGTCGAGCCGGACGAAACCGCGGCCGATGGCTGCTGCGCCATCCATTGCACGCCCAGCTCTTGCAAGCGCTGCGCCGAGACTTCCATGACCAGGGTCTCGACATAGACCTGGGCGCGGCGGCGGTCGAGCAAGTCGATCACCGCGCGCAGATTGCGGTACATGCCATCAGGCACATTGAGAATCAGCGCATTGCTGGCGACATCGGCCTGCACCAGCGAGCCGGCGGTGCCGGCCGATCCCTGCGGCGTGTCGGCTACGCCGCTGTCGCTGGCCGCCGGCGGGGCGGCGGGCGGCTGCAAGCCGGGCGCGGCCGGCGCAGTGTCGCCGCCGCTGTTGGTCGTCATGCCCTGGCCGATGCCGCTGGCAGCCTGCGACGACGGCAGGCTGCTCGGCTTGCGCGATTCCGTCAGCGGCGCCGCGCTGCTGCTCAATAGCGCGCGCAGCGTCTGCGCCACGCGCGCGGCATCGGCATTCTTCAAATACACGACACGCACATTGGCCCCGGCCTGGCTCGGCTGATCGAGCAACTGCACCAGTTGCTTGACCTGATTCAAGCGGCCGGGCAAATCGGCGCGCACCAGCAGCACGTTGGCGCGGCCGTCGGCATTGATGCTCAAGCGGCTGCCGTCGGCACCGGTGTCCTGCATCAATTTGCCGAGCGTGGCCGCCAGCTCGGGCGCGGAGGCGTAGCGCAGCGGCACCACCGCCGTCTGCGTATCGGCCACGCCTTCCATGCTGGCAACGATCGACTCAATGCGGCGGATATTGTCGGCATAGTCGGTCACCACCAACGCATTGGCCTGGGCAAAGGCCGACAACGCGTTGTTGGGCGAGACGATCGGCCGGATCACCGGCAAGAGCTGGGCGGCGTTGCTGTTTTTCAAGACGAACACCCGCGTGATCAGCCGCTCGCCGTCACCGCGGCGCGCGTCGCCGACGCGGGCATGCAGCTTGGCGTCCGATTCCGGCACGATCTTGACCACGCCGTCGCTCTCCACCGCGCTAAAACCTTGCAACCGCAATGACGACAACAGGATCTGGTAGGCCAGCTGCCGTGACACCGGCTGTGAAGAGATGATGTTGACCGTGCCCTTGACGCGCGGATCGAGCAGAAAATTACGCCCGGTCAACTCGCCGATGGCGCGCACCACGGTATCGATATCCGCATTGGCGAAATTGAGGGTAACGGTCTCGCCTACCGGCGGCGCGGCGACAGCGGGCAACGCGGCGCCGGTCAGCGCCAGGCAGAACAGCAAGGCGTGGCGGCGCATCATTCGTCATCCCCCGGCGGCGGCGGACCTTCGGCATCGTCCGTCGCGGCGGCGGGCGCATGGCCATTGTCGCGACTGAGCGGGTAGAACTGGCGCGCGCGCCCCTGCGCCAACGTCAGCCCCTCGGGGGCGATGCGCACCACCTGCCAATCGCCCAAGCGCTGACCGCTCCATAGCGCGCCATCGCCGCCATCATGGCGCGTGATGGCGAATCCGGGTTCGCGCGCCCCATGGCCGGGCGCGAACACCCCCAGCACCGTCAATGCCGGTGCGACCGGCGGCCGGTCGGTGCCGAACCAATGGCGTTCGGCCACCTGCGCGGCCGCGGCGGCCGGGTCGGGCGGCGAGGCGCTGGCCGGCGCGGCGGCGCCGGTCGTCCAAAGGGGATAGAGGCGCCAACCGGCCCAGCCGAGGCAGGCCAGCACCAGCAGCATGCGCGCGCTGGGCAGCGGCCATGCCCGGGCACCAAGGGCCAGCCGCTGAGTAAGGGT
Organism: Paludibacterium sp.; assembly: GCF_019232825.1. Taxonomy (GTDB): domain Bacteria; phylum Pseudomonadota; class Gammaproteobacteria; order Burkholderiales; family Chromobacteriaceae; genus Paludibacterium. The sequence goes on from NZ_JAFAND010000158.1 coordinate 10,439, forward strand.
ATCGAGGTAACGGTTCATCCTGTCCGAGCGTACTGATCGTCGCCGTCGCCTTCACCTGCTCGGAGGAACAGGGTGAGGATAAGGCCGGCGTGCCATTATTAACAGTCTGTTAAAAATGACAAGGGAGGATGGTTGATACGGGGGAGTCGGGAGAGGAAAAGCGGGAGTAACAGCAACACCTTAACGGCGGGAGTAAAAGCCGCTGCCCACTCCCGCTTTCAAGGTGTTGCTGTTACTCCCGCAGTTCAGGATCTAACTGCTTCAGAACTGATCTTCAGGCAACGCCAGCACGCTCTCGGCGCCTTCGACGATCGCATGCACCAGCGCGCCGGTTTGCGGCAGCAAATGCGCGCCGTAGAAACGCGCGGTCATCAGTTTGTTGGCAAGGAACGAGACATCGGCGCCCTCCTCATGCCGAAGGCGCTCGGCAATCAACGCCGCACGGCCCATTTGCCAGCCGCCAAGCACGATGCCCATCAGCTTGAGGAACGGTACCGAGCCCGCGGCCGGCCATTGCGGCTCGGCGGCAAAATGCTCTAGCACAAAGCCGATGGCGCGGCTTGCATCCGCCGCGGCTTTTCGCAGCGCGCGCGCCAAATCGGACAAGCCCGCGCCGTCGAGTTCACGCACGGTCAACAGCACCTCTTCCAGCAACGCCTGCGCCACCGCGCCCTTGTCGCCGGCGGTCTTGCGGCCGACGAGGTCAAGCGCCTGAATGCCGGTGGTGCCCTCGTAGATGGCCGTGATGCGCGCGTCGCGGTAGTACTGCGCCACGCCGGTTTCCTCGATGTAGCCCATGCCGCCATGCACTTGGATCGCCATCGAGGTGATCTCGTTGGCCTGTTCCGTGCACCATCCCTTGACGATCGGAATCAGGAAATCCAGCAGTGCCTGGTTCTTAGCGCGCTCCTCCGGCTGCGGATGATGGCCGGCGCGGTCGAGCGCAGCGGCGGCAACGCACGCCAGCGCGCGCTGCGCCTCGATCTGCGCACGCATGGTCATCAACATGCGGCGAATATCCGGGTGGCGGATGATCAGCACGCCGGCGGCATCGGGCGAGCCAACGGCGCGGCTTTGCACACGCTCGCGGGCATAGCTGACCGCCGCCTGATAGGCGCGCTCGGACACGGCCAGACCCTCGACGCCCACGCCCAGCCGGGCATGGTTCATCATGGTGAACATGTAAGCCAGGCCCTTGTTCTCCTCGCCCACCAAGAAGCCCGTGGCGCCCTCCTGGTCGCCGAAGCTCATCACTGCGGTCGGGCTGCCGTGAATGCCCAGCTTGTGCTCGATCGACACGCAACGAACGTCGTTTCTCGCCCCCAGACTGCCATCGGCGTTGACCAGGAGCTTCGGCACAATGAACAGCGAAATGCCTTTGACGCCGGCAGGCGCATCCGGCAGACGGGCCAGCACCAGATGGACGATGTTGTCCGCCATGTCATGCTCGCCCCAGGTGATGAAAATCTTCTGGCCACTGATGCGATAGCTGCCATCCGCCTGGCGCTCGGCGCGGGTGCGCACCTGCGCCAGATCGGAGCCGGCCTGCGGCTCGGTCAGGTTCATGGTGCCGGTCCACTCCCCGGCGGCCATGCGCGGCAGATAGCGTTGTTTGAGTTCGTCGCTGGCGTGGTGCGCGATGGCCTCCAGCGCGCCGAGCGTCAGCATCGGCGCCAACGAAAACGCCAGGTTGGCCGAACACCACATTTCCTCGGCCGCCAGCGCCACCAGCGCCGGCAATCCTTGACCGCCAAACTCGGCCGGTGCGCGCAAGCCCACCCAGCCGGATTCGACATAGCGCTGCCAGGCGGCCTTGAAGCCGGGGGCGGCCGTGACCGCGCCGTCTTGCCAACGCGCGCCTTGGTCGCCTTGACGGTTGATCGGCGCCAGTTCCTGTTCGGCGAACTTGGCGCCCTCTTCCAGGATGGCTTCCACCAGTTCGACGCTGCAATCCTCGTAGCCCGGCAAGCTACAGACCGAGGGTAGCTCGGCCAACTGGTTCAGTACGAAATTGAGCTCTTTGAGCGGCGCTTGATAGTTCATGTTTCTCTCCCGTGTCGCTGCATTATTTTTATAAATCCGTGCGTTGCTGCGCGAATGCACGCTACGGATAGGATTCGTAGCGTGCATTCGCCGCAGGCAATGCACGGTTGGCCGTTTAAGCCTTGGACAGCTCGGCCACGAGCTCGGGCACCACGGTGAACAGATCACCGACGATGCCGTAATCGGCCACCTGGAAGATCGGCGCTTCCTCGTCCTTGTTGATGGCTACGATCACCTTCGAATCCTTCATGCCGGCCAGATGCTGGATGGCGCCGGAAATGCCGACGGCCACATACAGCTGCGGCGCGACCACCTTGCCGGTTTGGCCGACCTGGAAGTCGTTCGGCGCGTAGCCTGCGTCCACCGCCGCGCGCGAGGCGCCGAGCGCGGCGCCCAGCTTGTCGGCCAGCGGTTCGAGCACGGCCTTGAACTGCTCGGCCGAGCCCAGCGCGCGGCCGCCGGAAACGACGATGCTGGCGCTAGCCAATTCCGGCCGATCGGACTTGGTCAGCTCCTGCGACACGAAGCGCGATACGCCGGCATCCGCGGCCGCCGCCGCGTTTTCCAGCGCGGCGGCGCCGCCCGTGGCGGCAACCGGATCGTACGCCGTGGTGCGCACGGTAATGACCTTGATGCGGTCGGACGACTCGACGGTGGCCAGCACGTTGCCGGCATAGACCGGGCGCACGAACACGCTCGGCGATTCGACGGCAACGATGTCGGAAATCTGCGCCACATCCAGCAGCGCGGCCACGCGCGGCAGCACGTTCTTACCGCTGGCGGTCGCCGGCGCCAGCACGTGGCTGTAGCCCTCGGCGAGCTTGACGATCAGCGCGGCCAGGTTCTCGGCCAAACCGTGCGCATAGAGCGCATCGTCGACCAGCAGCACTTTGGCTACGCCGGCGGCCTGCTTGGCCGACTCGGCCACGGCGCCGCACTGATGGCCCGCCACCAGCAGATGGACGTCGCCGCCCAACTTGGCGGCCGCGGCCAGGGTATTGAGGGTGCCTGCCTTCAGGCTGTGGTTGTCGTGTTCAGCAATAACAAGAATGGCCATATCACAGCACCTTTGCTTCGTTCTTGAGTTTGGCCACGAGCTCCGCGGCATTGGCGACCTTGATGCCGGCGGCGCGGCTGCCCGGTTCGGCGACTTTCAGAGTTTTGAGACGCGGCGACGGGTCGACGCCCAAGTCGGCCGGGGTCAGTTTGTCGAGCGGCTTCTTCTTGGCCGCCATGATGTTCGGCAGCTTGACGTAGCGCGGCTCGTTCAAGCGCAGGTCGGTGGTCACCACCGCCGGCAGACGCAGTTCGACGGTCTCCATGCCGCCGTCGATTTCACGCGTCACGGCCACGCTCTCGCTGCCGAGCGCCACCTTGGAGGCAAACGTGCCCTGCCCCCAGCCCAAGAGGGCGGACAGCATCTGGCCGGTCTGGTTGGCATCGTCGTCAATAGCTTGCTTGCCGAGGATCACCAGTTGCGGCTGTTCGCGCTCGGCTACGCTCTTGAGCAGCTTCGCCACCGCGAGCGGCTGCAGTTCGACCTCGGTCTCCACCAGGATGGCGCGGTCGGCGCCCATGGCGAGCGCCGTGCGCAGCGTTTCCTCGCACTGCTTGACGCCGAGCGAGACCACGACGATTTCAGAAATCTTGCCGGCCTCCTTCAGGCGCACGGCTTCTTCCACCGCGATTTCGTCGAACGGGTTCATCGACATTTTCACATTGGCAATATCGACGCCGGAGCCATCGGCTTTGGCTCGAACTTTCACGTTGTAATCAACAACGCGCTTTACTGCGACAAGGGCTTTCATCGTTCTGGTTCACCATTTTGGGTTGTATCAAGAAGCGTTGCGCGTCGATGCACGCGGTCGCGTCCGGTCTCGGCGCCGGCTGAGTCGACAAGGGATACACTATGAATTATGCATAACCGGACAATTCAAACAAGCGTTTGGTTAAGCTAGCACCGCCTGAGCGTCGCATAAATGCAACCTCAGATCCGCATGGGTCCCTAATACTACGTCATCTACCGGTCATTTGCATGGCGGCAAACTGCGATACACTACCCCATCACCCCTTTGTCATAAACAGGAGCGGCCATGACCGTGCACTTCGAAGATTTGAAAGTCGGCGACAGCGCCGAGTTCGGCAAAACGATCACCGAAGCCGACGTACTGATGTTCGCCGCCGCCTGCGGCGATACCAACCCGGTGCACTTCAATCAGGCTTACGCCGAAACCACCCCGTTCAAAACGCGCATTGCCCACGGCATGCTGACCGCCAGCCTGATTTCGACCATTCTCGGCACCAAACTGCCGGGCGAGGGCACCATCTATTTGTCGCAATCGGCCAAGTTCAAAGCAGCGGTCAAACTGGGGGAAACGGTGGTAGCACGCGTCACGGTGGCGGCGCTCGACGCGGCGAAAAAGCGTGTGACGCTGACGACGCAATGCCTGGTGGGGGACAAGGTCGTCATGGAAGGCGAATCGTTGGTCATCGCGCCGTCACGCGTTTGAACGCTTGCAAAAAACAAACCCGCGACGGGCACGGGTTTGTTTTTCCGATATTGGTGGTTCACGGCTGTTTCTTGATCGGAATCACCGCTGTGGCTTGAATCTCTACCTGCATGCCCGGCCAGGCCAATTGCGTCACGTTGAGCAAGGTATTGGGCGGCATGGGCGCCGAGCCCATGGCTTCTTTTTCGCAGGAGATATAATCGCCGGCGAAGCTGCGGATATCGGTGACGAAGGTTTGCAAACGCACGATATTCTCCATGTCGCCGCCTTGCGCCTGCAGCACTTTGCGGATCTTGTCGAAAGACATCTTGCACTGCGCCTTGAAATCGCCGACGTGGTCGATTTTGCCGGTGTCGGGGTTTTCCGCCGCCATCCCGGCGAAGTAGACCGTCTTATAATCGCCTTGCACCGCCACGGCGTCGGCGAACAGATTCTTGCTCCATTTGCCGTAGATCGTTTCCTGTTTGAAGGCGCCGGGCGCATCGGCGCCGCCGTTCTGCGCAAAGGAAGTGGCGGCTGCACAGCTCAGCAGCGCCGCGGCAAGTACCTTGAGGGACGTTTTCATGGACCTCTCCTTAGATTTGGGAAAATGGCGAGGCCCATTATTTACACAAGCATTAACTTTCATAATAAGACAAAACCGAAACCGCCGCCGTCTTGCGTCGCTTCTAGCGCCCGCCAGCCACGTGGCGCGCCAACGCCCAGGTCACATGCTCGCGCACCAACGCGGACGGATCGTCGAGACGCGCGCGCAGCGCCGCGACCACGGACTCGGTGGTCGGCGCATTGCCAAGGCCAACGGCCAGATTGCGCAGCCAGCGTTCGTAGCCGATGCGATAGATCGGGCTGCCCGCCATGCGCGCCGTAAAATCGGTCTCGCGCCAAGCGAACAGCTCGACCAGCGTGGCGCGGTCGAGGCCATGGCGCACGGCAAAATCCGCCTCGGCGCCAGACACCGCGAAGCGGTTCCACGGGCACGCAAGCTGGCAATCGTCGCAGCCATACACACGGTTGCCGATCAGAGGTCGCAGCCCTTCGGGGATGGCCCCGAAGAGCTCGATGGTGAGATAGGAAATGCAACGACGGGCATCAACCTGATAGGGGGCGACGATCGCCCCGGTCGGACAGGCATCCAAACAGCGGGTGCAGCGGCCGCAGTGTTCTTCCTGCGCCGGATCAGCCGGCAGCGGCAACGTGGTAAACAGCTCGCCCAGGAAAAACAGCGAGCCTTGCTCACGGGTCAGCAGTAGCGTGTGCTTGCCGCGCCAACCGAGGCCGGCCTGAGCGGCGAGCGAGACTTCGGCCACCGGCGCGCTGTCGGTAAAGGCGCGATGGCCCATCGGCCCCGCCACGGCTTGTACGCGTTCGGCCAGCTTTTGCAGCCGGTTGCGCAACACTTTGTGATAGTCGCGCCCCAGCGCATAACGCGACACATAGGCGCGCTCGCCATCTTGCAACTGCGCCGCGGCATCGGCGGCCCCTTCGGGCCAATAGTTCATACGCACGCTGACGATCGACAGCGTGCCAGGCACCAACTCCGCTGGCCGCAGCCGCAACAGGCCGTGGCGCGGCATGTAATCCATGTCACCGTGGAAGCCCGCGGCCAGCCACGCGGACAGCCGCTGTTCGGCCTCGACAGGCAATGACGGACGGGTAATGCGCGCCTCGGCAAAACCAAGTTCCTGGCTCCAGGCTTTGATTTGGCGCGCCAATTCGGGATAATCCGAGGTTTGAGAGGAAAAGTCGCTCATGGGTACCTATGATACCAGCCAATGCCTTTTGCCCGACGAGGCCGCCACCTTGGCGCTCGCGGGTCAATTCGCGCGCGCGCTCGCGCCGGGGCTGGTCGTCTACCTGCACGGCGACCTGGGCGCCGGCAAAACCAGCTTCGCCCGCGGGCTGCTGCGCGGCCTGGGCTATCAAGGCAAGGTCAAAAGCCCGACCTACGCACTGGTGGAAAGTTACCCGCTCGCCGCTTTCACGTTACACCACTTCGACCTGTACCGCTTTGCCGACCCCGAGGAATGGGAGGACGCCGGCTTTCGCGATTATTTCGGCGCCGACGCCGTGTGCCTGGTCGAGTGGCCGGAAAAAGCGCAGGGGCTATTGCCGCCCGCGGATCTGATCCTCTCGCTCGACGTGGCCGACACCGGCCGCCGCTACCGATTCACCGCATTGACCGAGGCAGGAAAAACATGTCTGACACGCCATTCGACCCAGGCCGCCGCCGACTGCTGAACCTGGCCGCCGCCACGCTGATTTTGTCCGTCAGCCGGGTAAGCCAGGCGGCCGATAGCCAGCTGGTCGCCGTCCGCGTCTGGCCCTCCTCCACCTATACCCGCGTCACGCTGGAAACCAGCGCCGCAGTGCAGTTCAAAACCTTCAGCCTGGCAAACCCGGACCGCCTGGTGGTCGACTTGCAGGGCATCAGTCTCAACAGCATCCTCAAGGACATCGGCAATCAGATCAACGCCACCGACCCATACATCAAATCGGCGCGCGCCGGCCAGTTCTCGCCCGATACCGTGCGCCTGGTACTGGAGCTGAAGACACCGGTCAAACCGCAAGTGTTCACCCTGGCGCCGGTGGCGGAATTCAAAAACCGCCTGGTGGTCGACCTCTATCCGGCGGATGGCGCCGCCGCGCATGACGATCCGCTGTTGGGCCTGCTGGAAGACTACAACAAGGGCACGATGACGCAGCCGGAGGTCCGCTTGCGCAACAAGCCAGCGCCGACCGCCGACCGT
>NZ_JAFAND010000034.1 GCF_019232825.1 Paludibacterium sp.
ATTTGATGCTGTGCAGCAAAATTGACGACGTTGTCATTGTGCAACACGCCTGTCACAATGCCTGCCCATAGCGGTCTGGGGGCGGAAATGGCTGTCTCAAGGCTTTCGGCATGGTGTTTTTGCTCTATTTTTGGAGTGAGCCGGCAGGCTTTTGCTGGCGTGGCGATGGCTGTATTTTCGTTTTTTGTCTGATTGGTTTTCTTAATCTTCGAAATATTTTCCTTTTATGCGCGTTTTCTCCTGTGTAGAATCCGAATCAAACATAAAACAACATGCCAACGTCATTGCCGGGGGGCGGCCGCCGCCGGGAAAGACATCGGGCAAAACAGGCCGCGCGCGTTCGCGCCCGGCGCCACGCAGCACACAAGGAGAGTGGAGAATGCAGAAACAGTACATCCTGGCGCTCGACCAGGGCACGACCAGTTCACGCGCGATCGTGTTCGATCGCATGGGCGACATCGTTTCGGTCGCGCAAAAAGAGTTCACCCAACATTACCCGCAGCCGGGCTGGGTCGAGCATGACCCGCTGGAGATCTGGGGCGGGCAAGCCGGCGTCGCGGCCGAGGCGCTGGCGTATGCCGGGCTGGAGAGCAACAATGTGGCCGCCATCGGCATCACTAATCAGCGCGAGACCACCGTGGTGTGGGATCGCGAGACCGGCCAGCCGGTCTACAACGCCATCGTCTGGCAAGACCGCCGCACCGCCGATTACTGCGACAGCCTGAAGGCGCAAGGCCTGGAGGCGACCATCCGCGCCAAGACCGGGCTGATGATCGACGCCTATTTCTCCGGCAGCAAGGTCAAGTGGATTCTCGACAATGTGCCGGGCGCCCGTGCGCGCGCCGAGGCAGGCAAGCTCGCCTTCGGTACCATCGATAGCTGGCTCGTGTGGAACTTCACCCATGGTCAGGTTCATGTCACCGACGTCTCCAACGCCTCGCGCACGATGCTTTACAACATTCATACGCTGTCGTGGGACGACGAGCTGTTGAAGCTGATGGACATCCCCGCGAGCCTGTTGCCGGAGGTGCGCTCGTCGAGCGAGGTGTATGGCACGACGCAAGGCTCGCAGTTGGGTGCGGGCATTCCCATCGCCGGCATCGCCGGCGACCAGCAGGCGGCGCTGTTCGGTCAGCAATGCACGCGGCCGGGCATGGTGAAGAACACCTACGGCACCGGCTGCTTCCTGATGATGAACACCGGCACCAAGCCGACCGAGTCCAACAACCGGCTGTTGACCACCGTCGCCTGGCAAGTGAAGGGCGAAACGCATTACGCGCTGGAAGGCTCGATCTTTATCGGCGGTTCGGTGGTGAAGTGGCTGCGCGACGGGCTTGGCATCATCAAGCATTCCAGCGACGTGGGCGAATTGGCGCATCAGGTGGCCGATAGCGGCGACGTGTATCTGGTGCCGGCTTTCGCCGGGCTCGGCGCGCCGCACTGGAACCAGAACGCGCGCGGCTCGCTGTTCGGCGCGACCCAGGGCACGACGGCGGCGCACGTGGCGCGCGCTGCGCTGGATAGCATTGCCTTCCAGACTATGGATGTGCTCAAGGCGATGGAGGCCGACGCCGGCATGGCGGTGCCGGAACTGCGGGTCGACGGCGGCGCGTCGGTCAACAATCTGCTGATGCAATTCCAATCCGACATTCTGGCCACCGACGTCATCCGGCCGAAGATCACCGAGACCACCGCGCTTGGCGCCGCTTATCTCGCTGGCCTGGCCGTGGGCTACTGGCATGGGCTCGACGACGTGCAAGGGCAGTGGCAGCTCGACCGCCGCTTTCAGCCGGACATGTCGCCGGCCAAGGTGGCGCATCTGGTCAACGGCTGGCACCGAGCCGTCAAGGCGGCCATCGCCTGGGCAGACGCCGAGTGACTTGCGCCATAACGACAAGGATAAAAACATGACTCCCTTGATTGCTGAATTCATTGGCACCGCCTTGCTGGTTTTGATGGGCAACGGCGTGGTGGCCAACGTCATCCTGAAAAACACCAAGGGCCATAACAGCGGCCTGATCGTGATCGCCTTCGGCTGGGCCATGGCGGTATTCGTGGCCGTGTTCTGCGTCGCGGCTTACAGCGGCGCTCACCTCAACCCGGCGGTGACGCTGGCGCTGGCGGTGGCGGGCAAGTTCGATTGGGCGCGCGTGCCGGCGTACATGGGCGCGCAGATGCTGGGCGGCGCGTTCGGCGCCTTCTTGGTGTGGGTGATGTACCGCCAGCATTTCGCTCATACCGATTGCGCGGACACCAAGCTCGCGGTGTTCTGCACCGGTCCCGCCATCCGTAGTCTGCCGGGCAATCTGGCCTCCGAAATCATCGCCACGTTCGTGCTGGTGTTCGCCGTGCTCAACATGGTATCGCCCAAGGCGTCGCTCGGCGCGCTTGACGCGCTGCCGGTCGGCTTGCTGGTGCTGGGCATCGGCGTGTCGCTGGGCGGCACCACCGGCTATGCGATGAGCCCGGCGCGCGATCTGGCGCCGCGCATCATGCACGCGCTGTTGCCGATCCCCGGCAAGCGCGACAGCGACTGGGGCTATTCCTGGGTGCCGGTGGTCGGCTCGTTGGTCGGCGGCACGCTGGCGGCTTTGCTATATAGCAAGCAATTCCTCTAATCGAAGAACGCGGCGCGTCGCTTTGCCGGTTGGGGCGCGCGCCATTTTTTTGTCTAGCGAACATAAAACGAAAATAAATACAACATAAAAGCAACATTTTCTGTTGAATCGATCATGGCGAGCGGCTAAGCTTCAAGGACGCGCAAACGCTGAGGAAAATGAGAGTGGAGAATCAAACTTGGGATCTGCTGGTGGTCGGCGGCGGCATCAACGGCGCCGGCATCGCGCGTGACGCGGCGTTGCGCGGCTTGTCCGTGTTGCTGTGCGAACGGGATGACCTGGCGCAGCACACGTCGTCGGCCAGTACCAAGCTGATCCACGGCGGCCTGCGCTATCTGGAATATTACGAATTCGGCCTGGTGCGCAAAGCGCTGCAGGAGCGCGAGGTGTTGCTGCGGCTGGCGCCGCATATCATCGGGCCGATGCGTTTCGTCATGCCGCACGATGCCAGCCAGCGGCCGGCGTGGATGATCCGTTGCGGGCTGTTTCTGTACGATCATTTGGCGCGGCGCGAGATTCTGCCCGGTTCGGTGGGCGTCGATCTCTCCCGTCACCCCGCCGGCGGGCCGCTGAAGCGGGGGTTTCGCCGCGGCTTCGAGTATTCGGACGGCTGGGTGCAAGACGCGCGCCTGGTGGTGCTCAACGCGCTGGACGCGGCCGAGCATGGCGCCACGATTCTGACGCGCACCGCCTGCGTCGCCGTATCGCGCCATCAGCGCCTATGGCGCGCGACGCTGCGCGGCGCCGATGGCGTCGAGCGCACGGTGCAGGCGCGCGCGCTCATCAACGCCGCCGGGCCATGGGTGGACCGTTTCCTGCGCGACGAGGCCGGTCTCGCCGCCAGCAAATCGGTGCGTCTGGTCAAGGGTAGCCATATCATCGTGCCGCGGCTGTTCGAGCACGACTACGCCTACATCTTCCAAAACCCGGACAAGCGCATCATTTTCGCCATTCCCTACGAGCGCGATTTCACTTTGATCGGCACCACCGACGTCGAGTATCACGGCGATCCGGCCGAGGTGGCGATCAACGAGGACGAGATCCTCTATTTGTGCACGATGATCAACCGTTATTTCGAACGGGAGATAACGCCTGCGGATGTGCTGGCCACCTTCTCAGGCGTGCGTCCGCTGTTGGACGACGCCGCCGACGATGCCGCCAGCGTGACGCGCGACTACTCGCTCGAGCTTGCCGGCGGCAAAGGCGCGCCGTTGCTGTCCGTGTTCGGCGGCAAGATCACCACCTACCGCAAATTGGCCGAGCAGGCGGTCGACATGCTGGCGCCGAAGCTGGGTGCCGCGCTTCCTTGCCAGAGCGGCCTCTCGCCGCTGCCTGGCGGCGATATGCCGACGGGCGGTTTCGATGCCTGGGTTGGCCTCGCCAAGGCACGCTACCCCTGGTTGCCGCAGGGGGTGCTCGCGCGCTATGCCCGTGCCTATGGCTCCCGGCTCGAGCGGGTGATCGGCGCCGCCAAGTCGCTGGCGGAGCTGGGGGTGGAGATCGCGCCGGGCTTTTACGAGGCCGAGGCGCGTTATCTGGTGGATGTCGAATGGGCGCGCAGCACCGAGGATCTGCTCTGGCGGCGCAGCAAGCTGAAACTCCATTTCTCGCCCGCGCAGATGGATGATGTGGCGGATTGGCTGGTGCGTTATCTGGCGGCGCCGGCACGGAGCGATGCGGCGCGACGGAACACCGCGCCGGCATGAACGATATGTAGTAATACTACAACATTAACGCGATATGACGCATTCGCACGCCGAGCGAGCGAAAAGGGCTTGATTAAACGGCCCTTCTGGTCCAACGGCCGGTGCGCGCATCGGCGGATTCCACTTGAGCTGAAGCAAACTTTTGCAAAATTACAGCAATGAGTACACTAAACAATGAAGCATAGTCCATTGCAATGTGATTAAATTTTGCCAGTGGCATAGCAAAGTGATCTGAGGCCGCTTGTGCCTTGCCACGATGGCGTTCGTTCACTCACAGAGGAAATAACTATGTCTTCGATCAAACTGGTTGCGCCGTTCAGCGGCTCCGTCGTTCCCCTGGCCAATGTTCCGGACCCGGTGTTCTCCGGCCAGATGATGGGCGACGGCCTGGGCGTCAACCCGACCTCCAATACCCTGGTTGCACCGTGTGACGGCATCATCACCCAAGTGGCGCGCACCTCGCACGCGCTGACGCTGACCGCCGACAACGGCGCCGAAGTGCTGATGCACATCGGTATCGACACCGTGAAGCTCAACGGCCAAGGTTTCTCCCCGCGCGTTCGTCAAGGCCAACGCGTCAAGCAAGGCGAAGCGCTGATCGACGTCGACTTCGCCAGCATCAAAGGCAAAGTGCCGTCCATCACCAGCGTGGTGGTGATCGCCAATAGCGACGACTACACCCTGTCGGGCAAAGCCGCTGGTTCGCTGAGCGCGGGGCAGTCGGCATTCATGACCGTAACCTCGCGCTAAACACCGCGTCGTTCCGTTCATCCGGCCCTCCGTTCAGCGTCTGAACCGGAGGGCCGTGTTATATCCGGCTGTGGCCACACCGACCGGGGAGAGAGAGAAATGTCTATCAAAATGCAGATTGTGCTGGTTCAGTTGGTGGGAACCGGCGTGACGGCGGGGGTGGCGTTGGCCGCGCTCGGCGCGGGGGCGGGGGCTTGGCTTGGCGTGTTGGCCTTGGTGGCGCTGTTGTCGCTGCTGGCCTCCTTCTGGGTCGGCGCGCGGGCCGAACGGCCGCTGGCGTTGATGCAGCAGCTGGCGCAAGGCGGTGAGGTGTCTTCCCCGGCAGGCGACTGGGGCAGCGTGTTTCAACGTGTTTCCGGGTTGCAATCCGAATTGCGCGCCTTGGCGCAGCAGGCGCATGACAGCGCGCAGGCGGCGGCCGGCGCCGCGCAGGCGCTGGCGGGCATGACCGAGCAGGTCAGCAGCAGCGTGCAGCAGCAGGCCGATTCGACGCGCGAGGCGGCGGCCACGATCCAGCAGATGACCGTCAATATCAACCATGTGGCCAATAGCTCCGGCAAGGCCTCGCGCATGGCGCGCGAAGCGGGTGAGATCGCCAGTCAGCGCGTTCAGGACGTGCTGGCGTCTTCCGAGCAGATGCGCGCGGTGGCGGATAAGGTGCAGTCGACCTCTCGCCGCATGGCGGCGCTGACCGGCCAGGTGGAAAAAATCGGCAATATCGTCGGCGTGATCGTCGACGTGGCCGATCAAACCAACTTGCTGGCGCTTAATGCCGCCATCGAGGCGGCGCGCGCGGGCGAGTTCGGCCGCGGCTTTGCCGTGGTGGCCGATGAAGTCCGCAAGCTCGCCGAGCGCAGCGCGGTGTCGGCGCAGGAAATTACCGCCATGATCCAGTCGATTCAGCAGGAGGCGGGCTCGGTGGTCGAGAGCATGCAGCAAAGCCTGTCGAGCGTGCTCGAAGTCAGCCAGAGCGCGGCGGCGAGCGCCGAATCGATGCAGGGCATCCAGGAAAGCTCGCAGACGGTGGTGGGCTCGATCGAAACCATCAGCGGCAACCTGCGCGAACAGCGCATGGCGAGCATCGAATTGGCGCAGAAGGTGGCGTCGGCGGCGCAGCTGGCGGAATCCAACATCGAAGTGGTATCGCAGCTCAAGAGCACATCGGGCGATCTGCAGGCGCTGGCTGACCAGCTGACGCACAGCGCTCAGCGTGTCGGCGGGGCGGCGGCCTGATCGATCAAGCCGGCGCGGCGATGAGGGTTGTCGTCCGCGCGCGCTTGCCCGCTTTGATGAGTGGTTGAGGGGGAAAAGAGGACCGCATTAGCGCGCGAGCCGGTCGAGCGCCTGCTCGCTGAGGTTGGTGCATTGCATGATGATCATGCGGTCGATGCCACTGGCCAGTATCTTGCGCGCTACGTCCTCTCGCTCTTCTTGACGCCCTTCTTGGCGTCCCTCTTGCCGCCTCTCTTGGCGTCCTTTTTGGGCACCGATCTCAATCCCTTGCTGCCGGGCTTTTTCTCGCAGTCTTTCCGCAATCGTCATGACAACCTCCTTGTACTGCGGCGCGCTGTGCGCTTGCGCTAATGCTTTTCCCGTCGGCGCCTGGCTTTGGGGCCCAAGCTGAGTAAGAAACGCAACGGCCTGATCAGTTCCATCATTGCGAGTGCATGGATTTGGCGAGTCGAGGCGCATTAGCTTTTGCGGGGACGGGCACTACCAATTCACCATGCCTCCTTTGGTCTGTGACGATCATTAAAGTCTTGTCTTGGTCTTAAAGTTCAATATAATGAATTTTGTGCATGGTAAATATCATTTTATTGAATGTATTCTGGCTTCTGTCATTGGCGTGAAAGCGTAGCTGGCAGAGCGGGGCACATGGAGTGAGTAGATAGATATGGCCAAAGTCAATATCGCGCTCTCAGCCATCCCTCAGGCGATGAATGAACTGCAAGCGCTTGGAGGTAGGCTGCGAGCCTGCCGAATCGATCGGAATTTAACGATTGCTGAGATGGCGGAAAGAATGCTGTGTTCCATCAATACGTATCGTGATCTGGAAGCGGGGAAGCCGACCGCAAGTCTGGGTAATTTTGCGAGCGCACTTTGGTTGCTCGGCCAGCTTGATACGTTGAAGGGCGTGGCACCCGTCCCGGCTGCTTTGGCAGCGAAGAGCCGAGCTAAAACCAAGCGCTCTCGTGGTTTAGCGTTCGCTCACGACGATCTGGACTTCTGACATGATGCGAGAGATCTATACAGGCATTGTCTTACCGGGACAGGGGGCTGTGACGGCGGCGGCACGGGTGCGGCTTGAGCAACAAGGGCTGTTCGAAGAAGGTGTGTTTGCTTACGGCCGCAAGTATCAGGCGTTGGAAAATGCGATCGCACTCAATCCTGGATACTTGCCGTTGGAGAATGAGATATTCCCGATGACGCCAACAAGGAGCCGGGATGGTGGCGCACTGAATCTTACGTTGAAGGATGCATTGCCTGATGCTTGGGGGCGGCTAGTAATTCAGGCGCGTAATAACTGGAATGCCGTCAGTGATGTGGATGTCTTGCTGCAAACTAATGCCGACAGAGTTGGCGCCATGGTTTTTGCGGAGCGCCTGGATGAGATTCCGGATCTGGATCTCTCCGTAAAATCGTTTCGCCTGGAGGATCTGGCAAAGGCTGCGCATGCGCTTGAGTTCGATATGGATGTTCCACCGGAGTTTCGCCGACTCTTACGGCAAGGAGGAAGCTTGGGGGGCGCCCGTCCCAAGGCTTCGTTCGTACGTGAACGGTCGCTCTGGATTGCCAAGTTTCCGGCAAAAGATGATGAGCTAGACGTCCAGTTGCTGGAGCACTGCACCTTGTTACTAGCCTCTCAATGTGGCATCCGTGTGCCGGATCACCTGGTTGTTTCTCTTGGCAAGATCCATTCGCTTCTTCTGCGGCGCTTTGATCGTCCTGGACTCATTGAACAGGGAGCTCGGATCCATTATCTTTCTGCCGCAGCCTTCACGGATAGCCCCTATGAATCTAATGCCGGTAGCTATGTAAAGCTAGCGGAGCATCTGCGACGCTATGGTGCGAATGTTGCAGAAGATTTAGCGCAGCTTTTCCGGCGTATGGTCTTCAATATGCTTATCGATAATAGCGATGACCATGTTAAAAATCATGGGGTTCTCCATGTTGGTGGAAACCGCTATGCGCTGGCGCCTGCCTTTGATCTCGTGCCACAGCTCACCAATCTGGGCTACATGGGAATGGCAATGATCGATCAGGATCTATCAGCCAGTCTCGATACTGCCCGCCAGCACGCTCCTCGTTTTGGCCTGACACCAGAGGTGGCTAACCGCATTATTGGGGAGGTCGCTGCGGGTGTGAGGTTATGGCGTCCCGTGTTTGAGTCTTGTGGTGCGGATAAAGCCATTCTTGCGCGTGTGGAGGCGTGCTTTCAGCGTCAAGCCCGCATCGTAGGCATTGCTTCGGTTTGAGTTCCTGCCGCAGGCGGTAGCGTGCGCTGAGGGAGGCTGCATGTGGAACATAACCAAACAATACGCTAACCGAGGCGAACGGATTGTTTTGGGCGAGAAGAACAACCTATTGGTCTAATGCGTGTGTTTTAGACCAATAGGTTGTTCTCTTATGTGAGCCGAGTGCCAGCATTGGGTGCCAAATATCTATTGCAATGAGATTCATCGACTTTTCCTAGCTATCTCAAAGACAGCATCCTGTGGTGCCGGCAGGAATGTGCCCGGAACATCCAGTAGGAAGATTGCGCGAGCATAGTGACCGATTTGCGTGGCATTGCTGCCGTGTTCAATCGATACATAGGTGGTCTTCGAGATGCCAAGCATGTCCGCCACCTCGCTCTGCGTCAAGCCACGCTCTTTGCGAGCAAGAGTGATGCGCTCTCCAAGTGCGTTCAAAGCAAACTGTGCATGGATCGGTAAGGGGCAGAGTTTAGTCAGATTACGTCTTGGCATGATGAGCAATGGGTTGGCGTCACGGGGTATTGTGAACTAATAGGCTGTTCTTTTTCATTAGGGGTTCGGAGGCAGTTTTGCCTGTCGGCCACGCGCTCTTGTGTTTTTATTCCTTGCTGGATAGGGTGATGCCTGCGGCCAAAGCCGCAACGAGCGCGGGCCCAGGAGTGTTACTAGCACCCCAGGACCCGCTAACCAAACCAACTCCTTACCCATTAAGCAAAGGAGAGTTGATATGGCTGTCTGCCATCGTACTGCAATCCCCTCCGCGGCTTCAAACCGCGACCTCCAGCAACTGCCGCTGTTCACCCTGATCTCGGAACTGTGCGCGCCACGCAAAGGCCAGGCCGACCCCGGCGTTTGCCGGCTCATCGTCGACAGTCGTCTGCCGTGGGCCTCGCTGCGTGTCGATGCCGAGCGCTCATGGATGTATTTGCCGGATGGGGTACGAACCCGGCGGGTGGCGGGGTGCCTGATCTTAACCGCCGACTAAGGCGATAATGGAGGCGGGGCCCGTCGCGGCCCCGAAGAGGCTTGTATGGAAATGAAACGTCTGAATGCCGGTAAGCTGCGTGCGGTGGGTTATGATCGCGCCAGCCGTACGCTGCGCGTCGAGCTGGATGATGGCAAGTTGCTGGATTACAGCCATGTCGGCGAGTCGCTTTGGCAACGTCTGGTCACCTCCGCCGCTGCCTGGAGTTTTTACCGGGACAACATCGAAGACCAATTCAGCTGTAAGCTCGCTGCGCGCGGTGACAGCGGGCCGAAAGCCAATCCTCTCGACGAACTGTTTGGCCGACCCGAGCAAAACCGAGACGAGGGATGAACAGTGGATAGTCAGCAGCCCGATTTGCACAGCGCACGGCTGATCTTGCGGCCGGCCGGCCCCGCCTTTGCGCAGGCGTTGCTGTGCTACCAGCAACGCAATTGCGAACACCTCGTGCCATGGGGGCCGATTCATACCGAGCTGTCCTCCGCCCAGGCTTTTCTTGCCGGGCGCGCGAACGACTGGGGGGAAGGGCGCGGCGCGTCCTATCTGCTGTTTTTGCGCGAGGACGCCGAGACCGTCGTCGGCACGGCCTCGCTGTTCAAGCTGGAGCGCGGCATGATGCAGGGCTGCACCATGGGGTACGGTATCGATCGGTCGCTGCAGGGAACGGGACTGATGCGCGAGGCGCTGGCCGCCTTGATCGGCCTGGCATTTGGCCCGCTCGGCCTGCATCGCATCCAGGCCAACTACCAAGCGGACAATGTGCGCAGTGCCGCGCTGCTAGAGCGTCTGGGGTTCGCGATCGAGGGGCGCGCCAGCCAGTATCTGTTTTTGAACGGCGCCTGGCGCGACCATGTGCTGACTGCACTTATCAATCCCGACTTTGCCTGGGCGGATCCGCCCTAGGCGTCCGCGCGCCGTAGAACGATATGTGTAGCCTTCTCCGACGCGACGAATTCCACGCATTGATAGCCCAGCGCCCGCAAATCAATCCCTTCGAACAGCGCTTCGCCGCGGCCGAGCAGGACCGGTGAAATCGCAATGTGCAACGCATCGATCAGGCCCGCGCGCAGATACTGGCGAATGGTGTCCGGCCCGCCGCCGATGCGCACGTCCATGCCGGCCGCGGCTTCGCGCGCCCGGTCGAGCGCTTCGTGAATGCCACCGGTGATGAAGTGAAACGTCGTGCCGCCCGCCATCTCGATGGTGGGACGCGCATGATGGGTCAAGACGAAGACGGGGACGTGATACGGCGGACTGTCGCCCCACCAGCCTTTCCAGTTCGTATCCGGCCAATCCCCGCGAATCGGTCCGAACATGTTTCTGCCCAGAATCCAGGCCCCGACATGCTGAAACCCCCGGGCGGCGAAATCGTCGTCAATACCCGTCGTGCCGCCGTTCTTGCCGAACAAGGTTTGCTGGAACGTGCGTGTCGGCACCAGCCACTGATGCAGTGCCGTTCCACCCACGCCAAGCGGATTGTCGATGTCTTGATCCGGGCCCGCGCCGTAGCCGTCGAGCGAGATGGTAAAACCTTCAACGCGAACGCGTGTCATCGGTTGTCTCCGTTCAGGGGGATCAGGTTCTTCTTTTTATGTTGTGTTCAGTGCAAAAGGAAAGTTCTGATGTCATTTCTGCGTAGCGGTCTCCCTATGCCTTTTCAGATGCCTGCCAGATGAAGGGTATCAAGCGGTACCGGACTATGCGCTGGTAACGCGCATAACCATCCAGGCTGGCACTGAGGCGGATTTCCTCATCGCGAATCGTGATGACGCGCTGGTCGGCCGAGACCTCAATCG
Organism: Paludibacterium sp.; assembly: GCF_019232825.1. Taxonomy (GTDB): domain Bacteria; phylum Pseudomonadota; class Gammaproteobacteria; order Burkholderiales; family Chromobacteriaceae; genus Paludibacterium. The sequence continues at coordinate 11,332 of NZ_JAFAND010000034.1, forward strand.
TTCCTCGGGTGTAAGTGTTCGCGCGAAACGTCAGAAATACGATTTGTATGATCGGATGTATGGTTGTTTTTGGTCGCCGTCTGCCCCGGCATGCCTGCCGTCGTTAAAGGATGCCGACCCCGATCAGCCGCAGGTGCCACGAGAGAATGAAGCCGAGCCACAGCACCACGGCCAGCGCGCACACGAGCAGGTCGCGGCTGAGATGGCCTGGCGGGTAGGCGACGCCGGCGGCGCGGTCACGGCGCAGCGACACCACCGTCAACGACAGCGACCAGACGAAGAACGCGCCGAACAGCACCAGATCGGCCGGGCGGCCGTTGAAGATCAGGTGCATGCCCGACCACAGCACCAAGCCGATGCTCATCGGGTGACCGACGCGCTGTTTGATGTGGTTGCCGGGAATTTGGCTGGCGATCAGCAGAATGAACGAGAAGAGCATCACCAGCATCATGCCGTGACGCGCGCCGAAGGGCAGTTGCCAATAGACGCCGGGAAGCAGGCGCGCTGCGGCGTAGCCCTTGACGATCAGTGCCAGACCAACGAGCGCGGCCACCGAGTGAATGCCGCGCCAAACCATCTGCCCCAGGCGCGCGATTTGCGCCTCGCGCCAGGCGGGCGCCCACAGGCGCACCGAGTGCATTGCAAGAAAAATCAGCAAACCCAATAGCATCAGCATCATGATGCGGCCTCCGGGCGGGTGGGGTTAGGCGAGTGCTTGCGCCAACGCGCTGGCGAGCGCGGCCGGCTGGTCTTGCGGAATCGAGTGGCCGCAGTCGGCGATGATACCCGGCGAGACGCCCATCTGCGGCAGTTCGTCGAACTGCGCGTCCGGCAGTGACTGCTCGCCGAACAGTACCGTGCGAGGCATCGGCAAGGCCCGCAGCTGTTCTCCCCAGCATGGCTCAGCGCCGACGACCAGCCCTTCGGCCGCGCGGTAGATGGCCAGCGGCGAGGCGCATTGCATCGTACCGGCCCATTGCGGGTGCTCGGCAAGCCGGATCACTTCGGTATGGCCTTGAGTAAGGTAGCGCGCGAGCGGCTGTTCGGCAATGGCGCGGCTGAAGGTGCCGCCGCCGTTGGTCAGATTCGGCTCGGCCAGGACCAGCCGGCGAATGCGAGCCGGGTTGCGCCGTGCGAGTTCGATGGCCACGGCGCCGCCCATGCTGTGGCCGAACAAATCGATTTGCGGCAGATCGAGCGCGTCGAGCAACGCGACGAGCGTGCCGGCCTGCGAAGCCGGGGTGTAGTCGAAATCTTCCGGTTTGTCGCTAAAGCCGTGGCCGAGCAAATCGGGAATCAGGAAGCGCCGGCCCGCCAGCGCTGGATCGGCGGTGACGCGGGGAAAGTCGCTGGAGCCGGCGCAACCGAGGCCGTGCAGCAACAACAAGGGGGTCTTATCGCCCGGCAGGTCGTGATAGCGCAATGCGGCCCGAGGCTGTTGCAACTGGAATACTTGCATGCGGCGCGTGCTCCTTGAGGGTTATTGCGCCTTTAGCGTCAACAGGCCCGCGCCCATGGCGACGAACAGGCCGCCGGTGGCGCGGCGGAAGCGTGCCGACTGCATGGTGTCGGCCAGATTGCCGCCGACCAGGTGGCCGGCTAGCGCATAGGTCATCAAAGCGCTGAACGACATGCTCATGAAGGTCAGCGACAGCAACACCAGCTGCGGCATCAGCGGCTGGTCGTGCACGATGAACTGCGGAAACAGCGCGGTGATGAACAAAATGGCCTTGGGATTGGATAGCGCTAGCAGCAGTCCTTCGCGGTACAGGCTCGCCGCGTTGGGCGGCGTCTCGGGCGCCGCCTTGGCGTGGCGCAGTTTGGCGCCGCCGGCGCGCCACTGCTTGATGCCCAGGTAGATCAGATAGCCGGCGCCGCAGATTTTCAGCAGCAAGAACAGGGTGGCGGACGCGCGCAGGATGGCGCCCAAGCCGATGGCGCTGGCGCTGATAAGCACCAGCAAGCCGGAAATATTGCCCAGCGACGACAGCGCCGTGCGGCGCCAGCCATACAAGGTGCTGTTCTGTAGCGCCAGCATGACGGCGGGGCCGGGCGTGAACACGGCGGCGAGCGCGGTGGCACAGAACAACAGGTAGAGCGGGGTATTCATGCGGTGGTCCTTGCTGTCGGAATCAACAGTCTAACGTTGAATATGCGAGATGAAAATCCCATGGCCAGGTGTCACGAGGGAAACGTGCATTGCCTACGACGAATGCACGCTACGAAATTGGGTGCTGTCAACGGTAGCATGCGTTCGCGCAGTAACGCACGGCTTAGGAGGGCGTGTGGCGAGGTTATGAGCTGCCGCGCGCCATCAGGGTAAAGCCCAGGTCGAGCGCGCGCGGCGCCTCCTGGTTGTCGATCGCGGCGCACAGCATGCGCGCCGCTTGGCGGCCGATGTCGTAGCGCGGCGTGGCGATCGAGGTCAGCGCTGGATGGGTCCAGGCAGAGGCCGCCAGGTCGTTGAAACCGCCGATCGCCAAGCGCGCCGGCACGGCGATGCCACGGCGCTGGCATTCGTACAGCATGCCCTGTGCCAAGTCGTCATTACAACAGAATACCGCGTCGCAGTCGGGGTGCTGGGCCAGCAACTCGGTCAGTAGCGTCGCGCCCAAGCCAACGGACGAGGGCGTTTCCAGCCAGATTTCGCGCGCGTCGAGGTTGGCCTCTGCGAGCGCGGCGCGGTAGCCCTCGGCGCGCTGCCGTGTGCGCGGGTCGCCTTGCGCGGCCACGTAGGCGATGCGGCGATAGCCGCGGGTGATCAAATGCCGGGTCATCGCCTGGCCGGCCGCGCGTTGAGACAGGCCGACCGAGCGGCTGTCGGCGGCGTTGTCCAGCTCCATCATGGTCACCACCGGCAACCGGCTCTCCGCCAGCAGCGCCTGCGTGCGCGGGCTGTGATCGAGGCCCGAGAGCAAAATCCCGTCCGGCGCATGGCCGAGAAACGCCTCCAACTGCTTCTCTTCCTCGCGGAGCGAGTAATGGGTATTGCCGATCAGCATCTGCATGCCGCGCGGTTGCAGTTCGTCATGAATGCCGCCCAGCACGTCGACGAACACCTCGTTGGTCAGTGACGGCACGAGCACCAGCACGTTGCCGGAGCGGGCGGTGGCCAGCGCGCGCGCGGCGTGGTTGGGCCGATAGCCGAGTTGGCGCACGGCCTGGGTGATGCGTTCGCGCAACACGGGCGAGACGCGCTCGGGGGTTTTGAGCGCGCGCGAGACGGTAATGGCGCTGATGTCCAGTGCCCGCGCCACGTCGGCGAGGGTGACGCGGCCGGTGGCGCTATTGCGGGGTTTGCGTTCTGCCATGGCGCGGATTCTACCGGATTGGCGCCGGGCCGGCGCGGCGCGTCAAAGAATCTACTTTGCAACCTGTTATGTTAGCGCTAACATCGTGACGCGTTTATTTCAACAGACCGGGCCCGTCCGGTCTCAACCCGATGACAAACACGATGACTGCTCAATGCTTTTTGGTGATGGGGGTGTGCGGCAGCGGTAAAAGCGAGATCGGCGCGCGCCTGGCGGCGCGGCTGGGATGTCGCTTTATCGAGGGCGACGATTTTCACCCGCAGGCCAATCTCGACAAGATGCGCGCCGGCATTCCGCTCAACGACGACGATCGCCAAGACTGGCTGGCGAGCCTGGCCGGCGAGTTGGCGCAGGCGGCGGCAGAGGGCGCCGGCGCGGTGTTGGCCTGCTCGGCGCTCAAGCGCCGCTATCGCGATCTGCTGCGCCAAGGCGCGCCGGCTTTGCGGCTGGTGTATCTGCGGGCCGAGCCCGCGCAGGTGATCGCGCGCATGCAGGCCCGCGAAGGGCATTTCATGCCGGTGGGGCTAGTGGATAGCCAGTTCGCCGATCTGGAACCGCCACGGGCCGACGAGCATGCGCAGGTTTGCCCGGTCACGGATACCCCGGAGCACATTGTCGACACGATTCTGGCGGCGCGGACCGACTGACGGCCGCGCCGTTTTCACAACACACGGAGAGAGATATGAATCAGGGAAATCCGGCGGCGATCCCGCGGCTACGCTGGGGAATCGGCGCCTTGCTGGGCATCGGCGTGTTGATCAACTATCTGGACCGCATCAGCGTGTCGGTGGCCGGGCCGCAGTTGCAGGCGACCTTCGGTTTGAGCAACCAGTCGCTCGGCTTGCTGTTCAGTGCGTTCTTCTGGACCTATGCCATGCTGCAGATTCCGGTCGGCATGATTCTGGATAAGTTCGGCGTCACGCGCATCGGCCGCTGGGGCGCATTCTTGTGGGTGTTGGCCTCAAGCATCACCGCGCTGGCCGGCGGCTTTGGCGGCCTGTTCGCGGCGCGCGCCTTGCTCGGCATCGCCGAAGCGCCGGGCTTCCCCGCCAGCGCCAAAGCCACCGGCTATTGGTTTCCGCGCCAAGAGCGCGCGCTGGCGACCGCGCTATTCGACGCGGCGGCCAAATTCTCCAGCGTGATCGGCGTGCCGCTGGTGGCCTACGCGGTGGTGACGCTGGGTTGGCGCTGGGGATTCGGCGTGACGGCGGTATTGAGCTTCGGTTATTTCATCGCCTACTGGCTGATCTATCGCGATCCGAGTCAACACCCGCGCCTGTCGGCTGCCGAATATGACTATATCCGCCAGGGCGGCGCGGCGACGGAGGGCGAAAGCCAAAGCGGCTCGCTCGCGACGCTCGGCTATCTGCTGCGCCAGCGCAAGCTGTGGGGTCTGACCATCGGCTTCGCCGCCTACGGCTATTCGTTCTATCTGTTTCTCACTTGGCTGCCGGGCTTCCTGGTGCAAAGCATGCACATGAGCATCCTCAAATCGGCCGGGTTCGCCGCGGTGCCATGGATGTGCGCCACCGTGTCCGATTTGCTGGTCGGCGGCTGGCTGATCGACCATCTGGTTCAGCGCGGGGTGGATGAGACGCGCGTGCGCAAGACCGTGCTCGTCACCGGCATGCTGTTCGGTTTGTTCGTGTTCGGCGCGGTGTGGACGCACGATCCGTACTGGGCCATCGCCTGGATCTCGCTGGCTTTGGCCGGCCTGGCCGCGGCGGCGCCGGTTGGCTGGTCGTTGCCGTCGCTGATCGCGCCCAAGGGCGCCACCGGTACGGTGGGCGGCATCATGAACTTCGCCAATAACATGATGGGCGTGGTAGCGCCGATCGCCACGGGCTATATCGTCGGCGCGTCGCACTCTTTCACCAACGCTTTCCTGGTGGCGGGGGTGGTGCTGCTCGTCGGCGTATTGTCCTTCGTGGTGCTGCTCGGCCGCATCGAGCCGATTGCCGAACCCTGATTTGCCTCGGCGCCGGTTCGCGCATAAGGTATCGAAAGATCCCAAATGTCATAAGGTGCGCCGATGAACACCAGAACCGGCCTCGATTGGTCCAAAGCCCAGCAACTTTACCTCCGCGAGCGCGATGCTTTCGTCGCCATGCGTCCGGCCTCGCGCGCGCTGTCGCGCGAGGCCGCCGATCACCTGCTGTTCGGTGTGCCGCTGCACTGGATGGACGACTGGTCGACGCCGTTTACCCTCTTCGTGCGCGCGGCGCAGGGGGCGTCGTTCGAGGATGTGGACGGCCATCGCTACGACGATTTTTGTCTGGGCGATACCGGCGCCATGTTCGGTCATTCGCCGGCGCCGGTGGCGCGCGCGTTGGCCGAGCAGGGCGCGCGCGGTCTGACGGCGATGCTGCCGAGCCGCGACGCGGTGTGGGTGGCGGAGGAGTTGGCGCGCCGCTTCGGTTTGCCGTATTGGCAATTCGCGCTGAGCGCGTCGGATGCCAACCGTTTTGCCTTGCGCTGGGCGCGCGCGATGACCGGCCGGCGCCAATTGTTGGTCTTCAACGGCTGTTACCACGGTACGGTGGACGACGTGTTCGTCGATCTGGACGGCGGCCGGCCGGTTTCGCGCGCGAGCTTGCTGGGACAAGCGACCGACCTGACGCAAAACACGCGGGTGGTGGAGTTCAACGACCTGGCCGCGCTGGAGGCGGCTTTGGCCGACGGCGAGGTGGCCTGTCTATTGGCCGAGCCCGCCATGACCAATATCGGCATGGTGCTGCCCGAGCCGGGGTTCTGGCCGGCGGCGCAGGCGCTGTGCCGCCGCTACGGCACGCTGCTGATCTTGGACGAGACCCACACCATCAGTAGCGGTCCTGGTGGCTTTGGCCGCGCCCACGGACTCGCGCCCGACATGCTGGTGCTGGGCAAGCCCGTGGGCGGGGGCGTGCCGTGCGCGGTTTACGGCTTCTCGGCCGAGACGGCGACGCGCGCCGAGGCGGCCAAGCGCCGGGCGCCTCCCGGCCACAGCGGCATCGGCACCACGCTGACCGCCAATATGTTGGCCATGGCGGCCATGCGCGCCAATCTTGAGCAGGTCATGACCGACACCGCCTACCAGGCGATGTTCGATCTGGCCGCGCGCCTGGCGGCGGGCTTGCGCGCGGCAATCACCCGGCAGGGCATGCCCTGGTGCGTGACTCAAGTCGGCGCCCGCACCGAGTTCCAGTTCACGCCGATGCCACCGCTCAACGGCAGTCAAGGCGACGCCATCTTGGATGGCGAGCTGGAGCACATGATTCATCTCTATTTGCTCAACCGCGGCTTATCGATTACCCCATTTCATAACATGATGCTGGTGTGTCCGCATACCAGCGAGTCGGCGGTGGATCGGCTGGTCGCGGCCTTTGAGGCGTTTTTAATTGAAATTCGCGCTTAGGGGATATTCGGTTTAGGTCATGTTTCTTTCCCTGTAAATTCTTGAAAAATATAAATAACTTACTAAATGATGAAATGTTATTTATTCGCGAATTTCCAGGGAGGTTCACATGACGCGAACGGGAAAAATAATTTACTTCGGCTTCTGGCTGTTTTTTTTCGGCGGCATAGTCAATGCGGCGCCGGAAAAACAGATTATCCAGTTCCTTGCCGATATGGACGATGCGCCGCCTTTTTTGATATTTAACGGCGATATGCCGACAGGCGGCATCGAGTATGACATGGAGCTCGCTCTAGCCAAACAGCTCAAGGCGGAAGCCGCGTTTATTCCGACGCCGCAGCGGCGAATCAATGAGTTCATGGCCAGTGGCCGAACGGATGGATTTTGCTATTTCACGCCGGAATGGCTGGAGGTGCCTGCGACCTGGAGCATTCCCTGGCTCAAGCACACCGACGTGCTGGTGAGCAGCGGGCGTGTGCCGATGCTCATGCATTGGGGAGATTTAAAAGGCAAACATATCGGCACGGTTATCGGCTATCACTATCCGAAAATCCAGCATACGGGATATATTCGTGATGACGTTATTGATCCGTTGCGTAATTTGGATAAACTCAAGATCGGCCGGTTTGATTATGCGGCAACGGATTTGACGACTTTTTTATATTATTTGTCATTTCATAATAGCTTTAAAAATTATAACGTAATAAAAATGCAGGATTATCAGCTGCAATGCGGATTTTCGCTGAAGAGCAAAGTGGACATCAAAGCGGTCAATCAGGCCATTGCCAGAATGCAAAACGACGGTGAGATTAAACGGATCATCGTAAAATATCGCCCGTCCTATCCGGTGCAGATCAGCACGATTGACTAGGGCCTGTCTGCAAACTATTTGTGAACTGCGCTGGCCTGGTAAATGGCCAGATGCTAGGCGGGGGGCGCCGGCCTTAGTCATTCTAAGGCCAAGCCGCCCAACGACGCAGATGGCCGTTTACCAGGCCAGCCCTTCGGGGCCGGTATCCGCCGGCGCATCGCGTTGTCGCTTGCCCCTTGCAGTGAATGACACTGCGGCGGGACGCGCTTCTAGCGCTGCATCCGACTGATGCCGGCCGCAGCCGCAAATAGTTTGCAGACAGGCCCTAGGGACCCTCTGAACAAGTTATTTGCAGCGGTTGCCAATGTCTGTCTGAGGGGGGCTTAGAGAGTCTTAATGCGCTCAATCGTATCCGGGTACTGCTTCACCATCTGGATAAGCAGTGCGGCTTGTGCATTGGGATGGGTGCGGCCTTGCTCCCAGCTTTCCAACGTGCGCGGGTTGGTCCGCAAATAGCGGGCAAATACCGCGCGCGATACGTTCAGCCGTTCACGGATGGCAAGCAGATCGTGTGCGGTCACTTCGGGGGCCGGCGTCGCTTCATCCATTTGATGACTGCGAAGCGTTAGCTTGCCGTGCCGGCTTTGCTCTAGGGCGTCGAAGCCTTCAGACAATTCCGCAAACAGATTGCGTTTCATGATTCATTCCTTGCGTTCAGTTCGCGTTTAAGCATGGCGTTTAGCGCCAGACGATCCTGGGCGTTGAGATCGCTCATTTCGTCCTTGTCGTAGAGCGTAAACAGCCAGAATTGGTCGCCGCCGTTCCACCAATAGTAAATCACTCGTAGGCCGCCACGCTTGCCTTTGCCTCGTCTTTTATCTGCGTGCCGTACCTTGCGTAGTCCGCCTGTCCCTTCGATGACATCGCCAGCGGCCGGGTTTGCCATCAGCGTGGCTTGCCGCGCGCGAAAACCCGTATCGTCAAGATAATCCGCCCGGTAGCGGGCAAAGGCAGGCAATTCTGCGAAGAGCGCTTTCATCGTTAAACTATACGTTAATAGCGTATAGATGAAAAGGCAGCAGAGTTAAAGCAGGGCAGGGGATCAACATGGCGGCGGGAAAGCGGCCCGCCGGATCTCCCCGGGCGGGCCGTTCTAATGGCACTAGCGCACGTCGCGGTAGTCGCTGGTGCTCGGCCGCTTGAGCACCACTTCGGACATGAAGTTGACCACGTAGCGCATCGCGGTGGTGACGAAACCTTCCTCGTCAAGCCGCCGGGCCGAGGTGGGCATGACGAGCCCGAGATCGAACACCACCCTGCCAACCTCCGCCAGCCGGCGGGCGATATTGGTGTCCTCGCCATAGAAGGCGATGTTGGTGTCGAAGCCGCCGATATTCAGCAAGGCGTCGCGCCGCGCGGCGAAATTGCCGCCGACGGCCATGTACTGGGTGAACAGGTAGGTCGGTTTCGCCAGCATCAGCCAATACAGCCGTACCAGCGCGCTCTTGAATTTGGCCAGGTCGTAATAGGCGTACGGACCGCTGACGCAAACGGCGTCGGGTTTCGCCTGGTAGAGATCGAGCACGCGCGCGAGCCAGCCGGGCGCCATGCGCGTATCGGCGTCGATATAAGCCAGAATCTCGCCGCGCGCCTCGTCGAGCCCGCGTTGGCGGGCATGGGTCAGTCCCTTTTTCTGCTCCGTCACCACGCGCACGCCGGCGAAGCCCGCCGCGATCTCGGCGGTGCGGTCGGTGCTGGCGTTATTGATCACAATGATTTCGAATGGGCCGCGCGACGACTGCCGAGCGATTTCATCCTGCGCGTGGCGTAGGCAGTCGGCCAAATAGCCTTCTTCGTTGTAGGCCGGAATGATCAGGCTGAGCTTCATGGCTGGACTCCTTGGGGGTGTGAATCGAAGCGGGGCGCCGGGCATGCGGCCTCTGCATAGGCTGCTTCCCAACGGGAGACAATATCGTCGAGCGCATAGCGCCGGGCGCGGCGCGCGGCGTCCTCGCCCAAACGCAGGCGTAGCGCCGGGTCGGCCAGCAGTGCCGAGATCTGGCGGGCGAAGTCGCCGTCGTCTTGCGGCGTCGCCAAGCGGCCGCACTGGTCATCGACATACTCAGGCAGCGCCAGCGAACGCGCCACCACGGCCGGCAGCCCGCTGCTCATTGCCTGCAGCGTCACCATGCTCTGGGTTTCGGAGGTGCTGGCCAGCGCGAACAGCTCGGCCGCCTGGAACACCTGGGCCAGCGCCGCCTTGTCCAGCGTGCCGAGAAAGCGCACCCGCCCGCTCACGCCCAGGCTCGCGGCCAATAGGCGCAGCGCGGCCTCTTCCTGGCCGTGCCCGGCCAACACCAGCTCGACGTCCGGCTGGCTCGCGGCAATGCGCGGCAACGCGCGGATCAGCACGTCGATGTTCTTCTCGCGCGCCAGCCGGCCGGCATAGACGACGGTGGCGCCGCCAAAGTCCCAGCGCGCCTTCAGCGTCTGGCGCTCGGCCGTTTCGGCCGGGGTGAAGCGCGCGGTGTCGATCGGATTGGAGATGACATGCGTCGGACGCGCCAGGCCATGTTCCTGCATGGCGTCCAATACCGATTGCGAGGGGCCGGTGACCAGCCGGCAATGGTTGTAGAAGGCCGCGACCGCCTTGAGGCTCGCTTGCTTGACCCAGGCGGAGGGCAGCGGCACGTAATCGGAGAAGGCGTCGACGGCCCAGTGGTTGGTGCCGACCAGCGGCAGCCGCAGCTTCCGCGCGGCCACGCGCGCCTCGAACCCTGCGCCCAGAAAGGTATGGGCATGAATGAGTTCGGGGCGGAAATCGGCCAGGGCGCGCCAGCAGCGGCCGGTCGGTATCAATAGGCGCGATTGGCCGGTCGAGCTCGGCACCCGTAGTGAAGCCCGGCGTAGAACGCGCACGTTGGCGCCGAGGTCGATTTCGCGCACCGGCACCCGCGACAAGCGGAAGTCGTTGCGCGCGGCGCGCGGCGCGACGATCGTCAGCTGGTGGCCGCGCTCGCCCAGCGCGCGGCAGGTGGCCAGAATCGAATCCTGAATACCGCCGAGCTCGGGGTAGAAACTGTCGCTGAAGACGGCGATGCGCATGGTCAGTCCTCCGGGAAATAGGGCCGGACACGGTAGCGCAGCCAAGCGCAGGCGGTGGCGAATAGCCCGGCCAGGGCCGCTGTGCTGAACAGCCACAGGTAGAAATCGAGGCGTTGATAGGCGGCGCCGCCAAAGAAGCCCACGACAGCGAACAGCGCGCTTTTGGGCAGCGTCGCCAGCAAATTCCAGCCGAGAAAGGATAGGAACGGCAACCGGGCGGCGCCAGCGGCGATCAGGATCAGGAATCCGAGCGCATGCGTCAGTTTGCCCATGACGAGCAGTCGGCCGGCGTGGCGCTGCAAGTGCGCCTGCAGCCACAAGGCGCGCCGCCGCCGGTGCCAACCGCGGGCGCCGCGCCACAGCCGGGCGGGCACCCGGCCGAGACGGCCGAGCAGATAGAGCAGCGAATCGCCGGTCAGGTCGGCGGCGATGGCCAAAAGATAGACTTGGCTCAGGTGGAAAAAGCCCTGTGCGGCGAGAAAGGCGCCCAAGGCGGTGGCCAGCGGGCCTTCCAGCACCATGGCGGCGAACAGGGCGGGGAGCCCATAGACGGACAGCGCCGCGGACAGCCAGGCGGGGGATGTCAACACCGGGTCTCCGCGAGACGGGGGCGAGCGGGCATAGCCTCCTCCTTATTATCGGCGGGCGGCTGTCGGGGCCGCCTCGAAGGCCATGCTAATCAGGATTTGTTTCAATTGCGCGAAAGCTGGGAGTGGGGAGT
>NZ_JAFAND010000105.1 GCF_019232825.1 Paludibacterium sp.
CGCCATGTCAACAGGCCGGGACGCTATCCGCTGGAATCCGGCGGCATGCACCTGACCGACCTGCTGTCCATGGCTGGCGGCGTCGATGCCGGCGGTGGTGAAGTGCTGGTGCTGACCGGCACGCGCAGCGGCCAGGCCTATCGTGCGGAAATCAATCTGCCGAAGATCTTTGCTCCGGGCGGGCGTGAGCAGGACGTCGAGGTGATGAATGGCGATGTGTTGTGGGTCGACCGCGCGCCCATCGTCTACATCTACGGCGAAGTGCAACGCCCCGGCGGCAGCCGGCTCGAACGCGACATGACCCTGATGCAGGCCCTGGCTGCAGGCGGCGGGACCACGCTGCGCGGTACCAAGAAGGGCATCCAGGTGCATCGCAAGAATGCCCAGGGCAAGGTGGAGGTGCTGGAGCCGGCCATGGACGAAATCTTGAAAGATGGCGACGTGGTGTACGTCAAGGAAAGTATTTTCTAAGGACCTGACGGTGACGATTTATCAGCTTTTCTCGATCTTGCTGGCCCGTTGGAAGATTGCCTTGTCCACCTTCGTGGCGGTCGTGGTGCTGGGCGTGGGCGTGACTTTGCTGCTGCCCAAGCAGTACACGGCCGTGGCGTCGGTGGTGGCGGACGCCAAGCCGGACCCGGTTTCCGCCCTGATGTATCAGAGTGGCGCCACCTCCGCTTTCATGGCCACGCAGGTGGATGTGATCAAGAGCGACCGCGTTGCGCAAAAGGTGGTGCGCAACCTGAAGCTGGCTGAAAATCCTGCGATCCGGTCGCAGTGGATGGAGGCGACTAAAGGTGAAGGCGATATTGTCAATTGGTTGAGCGAGGGCTTCCAGCGCAATATGGAGGTCAGGCCTTCGCACGAATCCAACGTGATCGAGGTGACCTACAAGGCTGCGGACCCGCGATTTGCCGCTGGCCTGGCCAATGCGTTTGTGCAGGCCTATATCGAGACGACGCTCGAACTGAAGGTCGACCCCGCACGCCAATATTCGTCATTTTTCGAAACTCGCGCCAAGGATGCGCGTGACGTGCTGGAAAAGGCGCAGGCTCGGCTGTCGGCTTTTCAAATGGACAAAGGCATCATCGCCAGCGATGAGCGGCTTGATGTTGAAAATGCCAGGCTGAATGAATTGTCTTCGCAACTGGTGGCGATTCAAGGTTTGTCGGCGGACTCGGGCAGCCGCCAGATCCAAGCCAACAGCGGGGCCGGCGACCGGATTCAGGAGGTTTTGAACAACCCCTTGATCAGCGGCCTGAAATCCGATTTGTCGCGAGCCGAGGTCAAGTTGCAGGAGTTGAGCGCCCGCCTGGGCGACAACCATCCGCAAGTGCTGGAGACCAAGGCCAATATCGCCGAACTCAAGATCAAGGTCGATGCGGAAACCAAGCGTGTCACGAGCGGGGTCGGGGTCACGAACACCATCAACCGCCAGCGCGAAGCGGAAGTTCGTGCGTCGTTGGAAGCGCAGCGTGCCAAGGTCTTGCGCATGAAAGCCACCCGTGATGAGGGCTCGGTTTTGTTGCGCGATGTCGAAAATGCGCAAAAAGCCTATGACGTGATCCAGTCCCGCTTGAACCAAAGCAGCCTGGAAAGCCAGACCACCTTGAGCAATGTGAACGTGCTCACGCAAGCGGTGGCGCCGCTGAGGCCTTCATCGCCCAAGCTGATGCTGAACGGCTTGATCTCGGTCTTTTTGGGCACCTTGCTGGCCATCGCGCTGAGCTTGGGCGCCGAGCTGTTGGACCGTCGGGTCCGGGTTCAGCAAGATTTGGTGCAAACCTTGGGCCTGCCCATCATTGGCGTGATGCCCAGGCCTGTGAGCGCGGGACAGCATCGTGGACTGAAAGGCTTGCTGCTCAAGCAGGGATTCGCAAATCGCTTGATCGCGTACAAGAAGGGTGCAGCTTGATGTCCAGTTCAGTCACGTCCGTATCCGCGTCTGAGTCTGGCCAGGTGCAGGGAGCAGAAGTCAAAGACCAATCGATTGGCGCCATCATCAGCGCCAGCCGGAATCTCTCGGCCGAGCAGGTCGAGAAGATCCTCGCCTACCAGCGCAGCCAAGGCGTCCGCTTTGGCGAGGCCGCCGTCAGCCTGGGCTTCGCGTCGACCGACGACGTCTTGTTTGCCTTGTCGCAGCAATTCCATTACCCCTATGCGCCGGTAGAGCACGCCAGGATCAACCCGGAGCTGGTGACCTTGACGCATCCGTTTTCGCCCCAGGCCGAGGCGTTCCGCGCAACGCGAAGCCAACTGATGATGCGTTTCTATAACGGCACGGAGCCCCAGGCCTTGGCGGTGGTGAGCCCGGCATCCGGCGATGGCAAGACCTACTTCTGCGCCAATCTGGCAGTCTCGTTGGCTCAATTGGGCGGGCGCACCTTGCTGGTCGACGCCGATTTGCGCGGGCCCCGTCAGCACGAGTTGTTCGGGCTGAACAACAGCGAAGGCCTGTCGGCGGTGTTGTCTGGCCGTGCAACAGGGCAGGTGATCCAGCAGATTGCAACCGTCCCCAGCCTGTTCGTGATGCCAGTGGGCGTCACCCCGCCCAATCCGCTCGAGCTGGTCGAGCGTCCCGCCTTTGGTTTGCTGATGCGTGAGTTCCTGACCAAATTTGACCACGTGATCGTCGACACACCGGCGGCCAGCTTCGGTGCCGACAGTCACGTGGTGGCTGCTCGCTGCGGCGCCGCGCTGGTGATTGCCCGCCGGAACGAAACGCGCGTGGCGGCCCTGCAGGAACTGGTCGCGACGTTTGAGCAAAGTCCGGCCAAGTTGCTGGGTGTCATCGTGAACGAGTTTTGAGCGAATGATCGGCCATTCCGTGCACACAGCCCCTGAAGCGTCGAGCCCGGTTCGTCAACCACGTACTGACGACGGCTCGTGGCGGATGGCCGCGCCGGTTCTGGTCTTGCTGGCAGGATGGCTGGCCATGTTCGGCCCCAGCTACTACAGTCTGTCGCAAACCATCTGGAGCAGCGACGAGCAGGGCCATGGCCCGATCATTCTGGGGGTGAGCTTTTGGCTGCTTTACCAGAAGCGAATGGCATTCGCCGCCCTGCCACGTCGATCGATGTTGCTGCTGCCGGGCATGCTGATGTTCGTCGGGGTGGTGGCATGTGCGGTCGGGCGCTCTCAATCGATCTGGATGCTTGAAATCGGCGCCCAGATCCTGGTGCTGTCCTCGCTCCTGCTGTTCTATTTCGGCTTTGCGGGCGTGAAACTGGCCTGGTTTCCGCTGCTCTTCATGATTTTCATGATCCCCTGGCCGGGGGACTGGGTGTCCGTCGTGACGTCGCCGCTCAAATCTGCGGTGTCCGCGGTGGCGTCCAACATGCTGTACCAGTTGGGGTATCCGGTGGGTCGGTCCGGAGTGATCCTGACAGTGGGTCCGTACCAGTTGCTGGTCGCGGATGCCTGCGCGGGCTTGAACTCCATGTTCACCCTGGAGGCCTTGGGCTTGCTTTACATGAACATCATGCGTTACACCTCGGTGGCACGCAATGCGTGCCTGGCGCTCCTGATCGTGCCCATCTCCTTCACGGCCAACGTGGTCCGGGTCATGATCCTGGTATTGGTGACTTATCATTTTGGCGATGCCGCCGGCCAAGGCTTCGTGCATGGATTTGCCGGCATGGTTCTGTTCACGGTGGCCTTGTTGCTGATTCTGGGCGTCGACAAGCTGGTCGGACTGTTCGTTCCGGCGGAGCGGTCCCCATGACGAGTGCCATGAAGACGGATTGGGTCAAGACCATTGTGCTGGCGCTGGTCATGGCGGGGGCCAGTCTGCTGGCCCTGGCGATCACGCCGCGCCATTTCTTGGCAGACATCCAGTCGCGGGAGCACTTGGCGGAGCTGCTCCCCGACTCATTTGGTGATTGGACCGTCGATACGTCCATCATTCCCATTCCTCCCAGCCCGGATCTCCAGAAGGTGCTTGACGCCACCTACGATGAAACCGTGGCGCTGACCTATCGCAATGGGCGTGGCGAGCGCATCATGTTGTCGCTCGCTTATGCTCGCAACCAGCACAAGGGCATGATCACGCACCGGCCCGAGATCTGCTACCCGGCGCAAGGCTTCAAGCTGGTCGCGGGGGTTGAAAATGCTGACCTGAAAATCCTCGGTGGGCAGGATCTGCCGGTCAAGCACCTGGTCGCGGCCATGGGCCCTCGCAATGAGCCGATCACGTACTGGGTGATGGTTGGCGACGAAATGACGGAATTCGGCTACCCCCACCGCTGGGTCGCGATTCGTTATGGCTTGAAGGGCGTGGTACCCGATGGCGTGCTGGTCCGGGTGTCGTCAATCACCGGCGACAATACGGCTGGTTTTGCCTTGCAGGATCGCTTCATTCAAGACCTGCTGAAGGCGATTCCGGCGAGCCGGCGGCATCGATTGATTGGTGCTTCGTACTCTTGAATTTATTCTGGATCCAGGTCCAATCCGGACTTGATCCAGGCCTCCAAACAAGCTGTGAGTTGATTGCATGAAAAAGACAGCCCTCATCACCGGCGTGACCGGCCAGGACGGCGCCTATCTGGCGGAGTTGTTGTTGTCCAAGGGCTACGAGGTGCACGGCATCAAGCGCCGCGCCTCGCTGTTCAACACCGACCGTGTGGACCACCTGTACCAGGACCCCCATGTCGACAACCAGCGCTTCAAG
>NZ_JAFAND010000006.1 GCF_019232825.1 Paludibacterium sp.
CGTAGCCGGTTTTTGCCGGCGCGCTTGGCCAGGTACATCGCCTCGTCCGCCTGACGCAACAGCGCGGCGCCGGTGAGCGTCGGCGACATGCCGGCGCGCAGGGCGACGCCGACGCTCGCGCTGATCTCGCCCGCCATGCCGTTCCCCAGTTCATAAGGCAGAGCCACTTGTTTGACGATCTGTTGCGCCACCCGACGCACGGCGCGTTCGGTCAATCCCCAATTGGCCAGCACGGCGACGAATTCGTCGCCGCCCAACCGCGCCAGCGCATCGCCCTCCCGCACCACGCCCAGCAAACGCTGGGCCACCTGTTTCAGCAACACGTCACCCGCTTCATGGCCAAATCGGTCATTGATCGTCTTGAAGCCATCCAAGTCGAGAAACAGCAGCGCGCACGGCATGTCGGCGAGTTCTGCGTCCTGCTGTGCGAGCAGCGCCTCCAGCGCGCGCCGATTGAGCAGCCCGGTCAACGGGTCATGTTCGACCAGGTGTCGCAGCCGCGCCTCGCGTTGCTTGCGCTCGCTCAAGTCGTGCAAGAACGCGCTGCATAGGCAATCGTCGCCCATGTGCATACCGGACAACGCCATCTCGATGGTAAGCGGGCCACGATCGCGCGTATTGGCTACGAGCTCCAGCCGCTGCACCTGATCCGGTTGCCGCGAGGCCTGCGCCACGGCATCCAAAAACCGGACGTGCTCGGACGGCGGGATCAATACCGTCTCCGGCCGCTGGCCAAGCAGCGCCTCGCGCGGCCAGCCGAACAAGGCCTCGGCCTGGCGATTCCAATCGGTCACCGTGCCATCCTTGCCGATCATCAGAAAGGCCTCGCCCGAGCTTTCAATGATTTGACGGGTGCGTGCTTCGCTCGCGCGTAGCGTTTCTTCCGAACGGCGCCGGCGCTCGACTTCCTTGGCCAAGGCATTGAGCGCCCGCGTGCGGTCGTCCAGCAGTTGCTGGCTATATTTGAATTGCTGTTGATGACTCAGGGCCGCCCCGATCATGCCGGCCATCAACTGCACCGTTTGTTGATCGGTAACGGTAAATGCATGGGGACGGTTGGAGAGAATCTTCAGCACGCCGACGACCTGCCCGCGGTCCAACAGCGGCGTGACCACCAGGCTCACCGCCCCCACCCGGAGACAGGCCTCGCGGTCCACGCGCGGGTCCGAACGGCTATCGCCGCACTCGAGCACCTGCCCGGTGCTCACGCACAAACCGGACAAACTGCCTGCCAGCTCGAGACGCAGGCCGACATAAGGAAGTGCGGCGCCGCTGGCGGCGCGGTAGACCATTTCGCCGCCATCGGCCAGCTCGATGACCGCGCCGGTCGCCGGTGTCAGCATCAGCATGCGCTCGACCACGATGGTCATGAACCCCTCGAGTTCGAGCTCCGCTTGAACCAAATGGGATTGCGTGGTGATGACCTGATTGAGATGCGCTGCCTGCGCTTCGAGTTGGGCCATGGCCGCTCGGCGCTCTTGCATCACCGCGAGCAGATGGTCGCTCAATGCCAGCGCCGCCGCCGAGCGCTCTTCAAGCAGGGCGCGCAGATCTTGATCGCGCTGAGCATCGATTGGCTCGCCAATGTCCGTGCTGGTACCGAACCAATGTGCGACGGCACCAGCGCCATCGAGAACCGCCACGGCATGATGCAAATGCCGCCGCCACTGTCCCTCACCGGGCCGACCGAGCCGCGCCACCAGCTCAAAGGCCGCCTGTTGAGCGCGCGCCTGACGCCATGCCTCCCGCCAGGCGGGGAGATCGTCGGGATGTAGACAGGATTCGAACGACGACGCGGCGCCCTCGCGCGCAAAGGGTTGCCCACTCAAGCGCTCCCAGCGGCTATTGACGTAGTCGATTGCGCCGTCGGCACCCGCAGTCCAGACGATCTGCGGCATGAGATCCGCGAGCACGCGAAAACGCATGTCGTTACCCGGAAGGCCGAATGCCCGTCCGTCCAGCCCTTTGAGCTCGCTCACCGTCTCGCCTCCACACACCTAAAGCCGACGCAATCTATAAAATTGTAGAATGCACTCGCCACAGGGGGCAAAGCTTGCCTAGAAGGTCCTCAGGTATTCGCCTCGATCACCTGCTTGACCGCGGCGACGTCGGCCGGCAGCACGGTGAAGCGCTGCGGCAGCGCTTCCAGACCGTCGAAACCGGCGGGACGCGGCGGGTCCTGATCGAGCGCCTCACGCATCGTCTCGGCGAACTTGGCCGGCAGCGCCGTTTCCAGGCACACCACGATCTCGCCCGGGCGGCGCAGTTCGCGCGCGACCTTGACGCCATCGGCGGTGTGCGGGTCGAGCAGGCGCGCGGGTTCCTCCGCCGCCACCTGGCGAATGGTCGCCAGCCGGTCGGCATGGGTGCTGCGGCCGGAGACGAAACCGTAACGGCGCGATACCTCGGCGAACAGCGTATCGTCCTCCAAGCTGCTCAGGTCGAAGCCCACGCCTTTATCCACGCCGCGCCACAGCTCGTTCAAGGCCACCGGATTGCGCCCCACCAGATCGAAGATGAAGCGCTCGAAATTGGACGCCTTGGAAATATCCATCGACGGGCTGGAGGTCACCTGGGTTTCGGCGCCCGCGCGCGGCCGGTAGCGGCCGGTGCGGAAGAACTCGTCCAGCACGTCGTTTTCGTTGGTGGCCACGATCAGACGGTCGATCGGCAAGCCCATCTGGCGCGCGATATGGCCGGCGCAAACATTGCCGAAGTTGCCCGAGGGCACGCAGAAGCTCACCTTCTGATCGTTGCTGTCGCTGGCGGCGAAATAGCCGTAGAAGTAATACACCACCTGCGCCACCACCCGCGCCCAATTGATCGAGTTGACGGTGCCGATGGCGTGGCGCGCCTTGAAGTCGGCGTCGTTCGATACCGCTTTGACGATATCCTGGCAGTCGTCGAACATGCCCTCGATCGCCAGATTGTGGATGTTTTCATCCGCCAAGGAGAACATCTGCGCGCGCTGGAAGGCGCTCATCTTGCCGTGCGGCGACAGCATGAACACACGGATGTTGGCGCGGCCGCGCATCGCGTGTTCCGCCGCGCTGCCGGTGTCGCCCGAGGTGGCGCCAAGGATGTTGAGCTGTTGCCCGCGCTTGACCAGCACGTACTCGAACAGGTTGCCCAACAACTGCATCGCCATGTCCTTGAACGCCAGCGTCGGCCCGTTGGACAACTGCTGCACGAACAGCCCGTCGGCGAGGCGGGCCAGCGGCGTGATTTCCGCCGTGCCGAACACCTCGGCGCGGTAAGTGCGCGTCACGATGTCGCGCAGATCGTCGGCGGGAATGTCGTCGGCGAACAAGCGCACGATCTCGAAGGCCAGATCCGGATAGGACAGGCCGCGCCAGGCCGCGAGCGTGTCGCGGTCGACGCGCGGGTAATGCGTCGGCATCACCAAGCCGCCGTCCGGCGCGAGCCCCATCAGCAGGATATCGCAGAAGCGTTGCGGCGCGAGCCGCCCCCTGGTGCTGATATAGTCCATCGCGCGCTCCTTAGGCGTTGAGTTCTTCCATGCGCAATCGCACCACCGCCCCGTCGATGCTGTCGAGCGCCTCGATCTCGGCGATGGCGTGGTTGACGTGTTTTTCCTTGACGCGATGGGTCAGAATCACCACCTCGGCCGCGCCGTCATGGCTCGATCCCTTCTGGATCACCGCCTCGATCGAGATCGCGTCCTCGGCCAGAATGCGCGTGATGTTGGCCAGCACCCCGGCGCGGTCGATCGCCTGGATGCGCAGATAGTAGGAGCTGACCACCTCGTCGATCGGCAGGATCGGCAGATCGTGCAGCTGGTCCGGCTGGAACGCCATTAGCGGCACGTGGTGCTCGGGGTCGGCCGCCAACAGACGCGTCACGTCGACGATGTCGGCCACCACCGCCGAGGCGGTCGGCAAGGCGCCTGCGCCGGCGCCGTAGTACAGCGTCGGCCCGGCGGCGTCGCAATTGACCAGCACGGCATTCTTGACGCCGTTGACGTTGGCAATCAGCCGGCTCTCCGGAATCAGCGTCGGATGCACCCGCAGTTCGATGCCCTCGTCGGTGCGGCGCGTGAGACCCAGCAGCTTGACGCGGTAGCCGAGCTCCTCGGCGTAGCTGATGTCTTTCGACGACAACTGGCTGATGCCTTCCAGATAACACTTGCTGAACTGCATCGGGATGCCGAAGGCGATCGACGCCATGATGGTCAGCTTGTGGCCGGCGTCGTGCCCCTCGATGTCGAACGTGGGGTCGGCCTCGGCATAGCCCAGACGCTGCGCGTCGGCCAGCGCGTCGGCGAAGCTTGCGCCCTTCTCGCGCATCTCGGTCAGGATATAGTTGGCGGTGCCGTTGATGATGCCGGCGATCCACTCGATACGGTTGGCGGCGAGGCTCTCGCGCAGCGCCTTGATGATCGGCACGCCGCCGGCCACCGCGGCCTCGAAGGCGACGATCACGCCCTTCTCCTGGGCGCGGGCGAAAATCTCGTTGCCGTGTTCGGCGATCAGCTTCTTGTTGGCCGTCACCACGTGCTTGCCGTTGTCGATCGCCTTGAACACCAGCTCGCGGGCGATGGAGGTGCCGCCGATCAATTCGACGACGATATCCACCTCGGGATGGTTGACGATCTGGAAGGCGTCGTCGACCACGATCACTTCGGGGCCGACATGTTCGCGCGCGCGCTGGGTATCGCGGTTGGCCGCCATGAAGAGGCGGATGCGCCGCCCGGCGCGGCGGCTGATTTCCTCTGCATTGCGTTTAAGCACCGTGGCGGTGCCGCCGCCCACCGTGCCGACCCCCATCAGGCCGATATTGATTGGTTTCATACTCTCGATCTCCTGGTTCCGTTTTTTATTCGTTTAGACGTGGCGCTGACGGTAGTTGTGCAGGAAGCGCTCGACGCGATCCATGGCCTCGTTCAATTCATCGGTGTTCGGCAGGAACACGACGCGGAAGTGATCCGGATTGACCCAATTGAAGCCGGTGCCCTGCACCAGCAGCACCTGTTCCTGGCGCAGCAGTTCGAGGATGAACTGCTGGTCGTCGGCGATCGGGTACATTTTCGGATCCAGCTTCGGGAACAGGTACAGCGCGCCTTGCGGCTTGACGCAGCTGACGCCGGGCATCGCCGTGAGCCGTTCCCAAGCCAGATCGCGCTGCCGCCCCAGCCGCCCGGTGGGCAGCACCAGATCGTCGATGCTCTGATAGCCGCCCAACGCGGTCTGAATCGCGTACTGCCCCTGCACGTTGGAACACAGCCGCATCGAGGCCAGCATGTTCAGGCCCTCGATATAATCCTGCGCGTGATGCTTCTCGCCCGAAACGATCATCCAGCCGACGCGGAAACCGGCGGCGCGATAGTTCTTGGACAGCCCGTTCATGGTGATGCAGAGCACGTCGGGCGCCAGCGAGGCGATCGACGTGTGCCTGGCCTCGTCGTAGAGCACCTTGTCGTAAATTTCGTCGGCGTAGATGATCAGCTGATGCTGGCGCGCGAGCTCGACGATCTCGGCCAGGAGCGCCGGCGGATAGACCGCGCCGGTGGGGTTGTTGGGGTTGATCACCACGATGGCGCGGGTGTTCGGCGTGATCTTGCCGCGCATGTCCTCGATGTCGGGGAACCAGCCGGCCTCCTCGTCGCAGAGATAGTGCACGGCGCGGCCGCCGGCCAGGCTCACCGCCGCGGTCCACAACGGATAGTCCGGCGCCGGCACCAACACCTCGTCGCCGACGTCGAGCAGGCCCTGCATCGCCATGACGATCAGTTCGGAAACGCCGTTGCCGATATAGATGTTCTCCATCCCGACATTCGGCAGTTTCTTTTCCTGCGCGTAATGCATGATGGCTTTGCGGGCGGCGAACAACCCGCGCGAATCGGAATAGCCCGACGCGTCCTGCAGATTCGCGATGACGTCCTCGATGATTTCGTCCGGCGCGAAAAAGCCGAATGGCGCGGGATTACCGATATTCAGCTTGAGAATGCGGTGGCCTTCATCTTCCATCCGCTTGGCATGTTCGAGCACCGGCCCGCGAATGTCGTAGCAGACATTGGCGAGCTTCTGCGATTTTTTGACTGGCTGCATGGCGATCTACTTGTTTTGGCGCGCCTTTTGCTCAGCGCGTCTTGTCTTGATAATGGCTCTTTGTCCCTGGGGCCGACGCACGCGCCAGGCCGGGTCGAGTTATAATCCTATCCTAAACGCGTCAGCGCGGGCATATTAATTTTCAATGGAAAAATGGCATGAAACTACATGAGGCCGCGGCGCAGGGCCGCAATGTGATCACCGCTTTCGACGCCGGCCGCATCCGCATCAACCAGGATTATTTCAGCGGCAGCCTGATCATTACGCCGGACAGCGTCTCGCCCTGGCAGGCCGTGTCGTTCGACGCGCTCGACGCCGCCGACTTCGCGGCGCTGCTGGCGTTCGAGCCCGAGGTGGTGCTGTTCGGCAGCGGCGCCACGCTGCGTTTTCCTCACCCGCGCCTGACCGCCCAGCTCGCCGAGGCGCGCGTCGGCTTCGAAGTGATGGACACCCACGCCGCCTGCCGCAGCTACAATATTTTGATGGCGGAAGACCGCAAGGTGGTGCTGGCGGTGCTGGGGTAAGGAAGCATCGGGACTGGCGCTATTTAGAACGGCATGCGATGCGCAACCATGCCACAATGCCGTTTTGTCGCTGCATTCACTTCATGGATGGCATCATGGGTAAGTTAGGACGCCTGCAACATCTCAAACTCAAAGGTTTCCGCTCGATTCGCGCGCTGGATTTATCTTTGGCGCCGCTCAACATCCTGATTGGCCCCAATGGCGCCGGCAAGTCGAACTTCATTGGTTTTTTCCGTTTCATGAACAGCTTGCAAGCCAAGGAATTGCAACTGTATGTTCGCACGCAACTGAATGGCGCGGACAGGACGCTGTATTTTGGCCGAAAAACCACTACGAAACTGGAAATCGACCTGCATTTCCCACCCAACAGTTATCAGGCGACGCTCGTCCCAACAACAGACGACAGTTTAGTTTTCGCCATGGAGACGGCGGTCTTCCATGGAAAAGAGATCAATTATTCGGGCGGCACCCAACAGCACCCCTTGGCCGGCGCCGGGGCGCTGGAATCCGGCCTGCCTCGGCCGGGCAGCCTCTCCCCTGCCCATCACGTTTCCAGGTACATCAACGACTGGAAGGTTTATCACTTCCACGACACCAGCGATACCGCCAAAGTCAAAATGGCCTATAGCATTCACGAAAATGCCCGCTTGATGCCACATGGGGAGAATCTGGCCGCTTATCTGTACGGTATCCGAGACACCGAGGCTTACACACGTATTGTCCACACCATTAAGCGCGTAGCGCCCTTCTTCCACGACTTCGTGTTTCAACCGGAAGCCAACGATTTGATCCGGTTGCGCTGGAAGCATAAAGGCAGTGACGACTATTTCGACGCCACGATGCTATCGGACGGCACCTTGCGCTTTATCTGCCTGACGACTCTGCTCTTGCAGCCTACCTTGCCGACCATGATTTTGCTGGATGAACCAGAGCTCGGTTTACACCCCTTTGCCATGCAATTACTGGCGGCCATGATGCGTTCAGTCAGCGAGCGCACTCAAATCATTGCTTCAACACAGTCCGTTACGCTTGCCAACCAGTTCGGTTGGCAAGATCTGGTCGTCGTCGATCAAATCGGCAATGAATCTTGCTTCCGCCGCCTTCAAGAGCAAGAGGTCGCTCACTGGCTGGAACAGTACAAACTCGGCGAGATTTGGGAAATGAACGTGTTGGGGGGAACACCCGAATGATACGGTTAGGGATCAGTGTCGAAGGAGCGACTGAGCGGGAATTCGTCAATCGGGTACTACGAACGCATTTGGAAATTTCAGGGATTCATGTTACTGCAGTCGATTTGCGCGGCAACGTCTGCATCGACAAAATCCGGACCGTGTTGCCGCCGTTGCTTGGCAGCTTTGACCGTGTCAGCACGCTCTACGACTTTTATGGCTTCAAAGGCAGGGAAGGGCGTAGCGTGGCGGCGCTGGAAGCCGACATGGCGTCATTGCTCGACGCTCCACAGCAACGGCGATTCCTTCCCTATGTACAGCAATACGAATTTGAAGCCCTGCTTTTCGCGGTTCCGTCACAGTGCGTACAGTGGTTGCAAGGGACACACCAGCAGCACGAATCCATGTCGCAGATGGTCAGAGAAGCGGGGTCGCCGGAGCAGGTCAATGATCGCCCGGAAACCAGTCCCTCGCACCGGTTGAAAGCACTGTTCCCCGGTTATGACAAAAAGCTTCATGGCCCTGACGTAATCGAATTTGCCGGACTTGGAGAAATCCGCGCCCAGTGTGCGCGCTTTCATCATTGGGTCTCGCGATTGGAACAATGGGGCGCCGCACAGCCCTAACACCGAGTCCCGTTCGGGCGGCTAAGCCGCCCGCCTCGGTTAGCGCCTTATTCGGCGGTTAAGATCACGCATCCCGCCACGCGCCGGGTTCGCACCGGCTGCGGCAAATACATCCATGATTGCTCCGAATCGACACGCAGCGACGACCACGGCAGACGGCTGTCGACGATCAGCCGGCACACGCCGGGATCGGCTTGGCCCGCGCGCGGCGCGCACAATTCCGAGATCAGAGCGAACAGCGGCAATTGCCGGAGGTCGCGGTTTGAAACGGCGGTGGGGGTTGCAGTACGATGGCAGATAGCCATATCAATTCTCCTTTGTTTAAGGGTTGCAGATTTGGTGTGGTCAGCGGGCTCGGGGTCTAGTCCACCCCGGGCCCGCGCCCTTTAGCGGCTTTTTTGGGGCCGCGAGCCCCACAATAGCCAGCCAGGAGCCAAAGGACAAGAGCGCATAACCGTCAGAAAATACTGAAAATAGCACCGTCACCACGCCGCATTGACCCCTCCCGCCAGGGCTTTTAGCTTCGGAACTCCTTCCCCCTTCCAGGAGCCCCCGCCATGCGCCCCCAACGTCTTTTCATTTTGTCGCTTGCCTGCGCCGTCTGCGCCCAGGCCGAACCCTGCCGGCAAACCCAGGTCGAGCTGACGCAGTCAGGTCAACCAACGACCCTGCTCTTCCCGCCT
Organism: Paludibacterium sp.; assembly: GCF_019232825.1. GTDB lineage: Bacteria > Pseudomonadota > Gammaproteobacteria > Burkholderiales > Chromobacteriaceae > Paludibacterium. The sequence continues at coordinate 9,071 of NZ_JAFAND010000006.1, forward strand.
TGCGCCCAAATCAAGGTCATCGCGCGAAAAGTCACCGAGGAGAACGCGCATACGACGCTGGCGGAAGGCGAAGTCACCATCCGCGAAACCGGCGGCGGACCGATGGCGTTGACCTTGATAACCGATCGCGCGCGGATTCACACTCGCGCCGTCAGCAAGGCATGGATGGACGACATCGCGGCGCTGGTCAGCGCCGGACGCGACGACCAGCGCTACCGCCGCCAGCGCAAGCCATCGCTGCGCGACGCCGAGCGCCAGCACGAACTCGACCTCGCCAACCAGCAGCTTTTGCAGCGCTATGTCGACCAACACGGCTGGCCCGGATTCAGAACCGCCGGCGTCAAAGCCGCGCGGGCGGCCTTTCTGATCGTGCAGCACGCCGATTTGGCCATGCAGAAGCGCTATGTGGAGGATTTGCGCGCGGCGGTGCGCGCCGGTGACGCCTGGCCCAGCAGTCTCGCCCTACTGGAGGATCGCATCGACGTTCGCGAAGGGCGCACGCAGCGCTACGGCTCGCAGATCCAGATCGGCGCCGACGGCAAGCCGGCGCCGCATCCGATTCAAGACCCCGGCACGGTCGACCAGCGCCGGGCCGAGGTGGGTCTGGAACCGCTGGCGGACTATCTCAAGCATTTCGCCGATTAGGGCCGTGCTACACGAGGGCGTTTTGCAACTCACACCTGATATTGCGATACGGTCTGCAAAATGGCGCGCGCCTGCTGCTGCAGCCCCTGGGCCGCGTTCGCCGAACTGCCGGCGGCGCTGGCGTTTTCCTCCGCCATCTGGGCAATCTGCTCCACCCGTTGGGCAATCGTGTGGCTGGTGCTGGTCTGCTCGGTAATGCTGCTGGAGATGTCGCCGACCAATTGCATCGCTTGCTGGGTATTGTCCTGGATGCGCACGATGGCCTCGTTGGCCGCGCGGGCGCTATCCGCCTCCTGATTGGCCTTGAGCACCACCTGCTCCATCGTGCCGACCGCCTCCTTGGTGCCCAGCTGCATCTTGCTGGCGACGCTGGTGATCTCGGTGGTCGATTTGGCGGTGCGCTCGGCCAGCTTTCTCACCTCGTCGGCCACCACGGCGAAGCCGCGGCCCATGTCGCCCGCCCGTGCGGCCTCGATCGCCGCGTTGAGCGCCAACAGGTTGGTTTGATCGGCGATCTCCTTGATGATGCCCATCACCGTGGCGATGGTCTGGCTGTCGCTTTGCAGCTGATTGATGCGCACAGCGGCATCGCGGATGGAGGCCGACACGAAGCTGATGCCGTCCACCGTCGCCAAGATCACCTGGCCGCCCTGCGCCGCCGTATCCCCCGCCGCGCTGGTCTGGCCGGCCGCCTCGTGGGCGCGGTCGGAAATATGGCTGATGCTGACCATCATCTGCTCCACCGAGGCGGCCATCGTCGCCGCGGCCTCGCTTTGCACTTCCGAGCTTTTGGCGATCTGCGTGGTGTTGGTCACCATGGCGGCGATCGTCTCGTCGATCGCCGTCACGCTGTGGCGCACGTCGCGCAAGCTGTTCTGCAACTGATCGAGCAAACCATTGAAGGCTTCGGCCGTGGCGCCGATTTCATCGTGGCGCCGGGTGGTCACGCGCAAGCGGAAATCCAGCGAGCGGCGCACGTCCTGCATCACCGTCTGCATCGCGCTCAGGCTAATGCGGATATGGCGGAACAACACCACGCCGAGCGTCGCGCACACCGCCAAGCAAAAGGCCATGATCAGCGCGGAAAGAATCAGCGCGCGGCGGTAGGCGGCGGCATTATCGCGCGACAGGCCCTCGGCCAAGTCGTAGTTGAATTGGACGTGATCGACCAGCTTTTTGCTCAGCGCATCCGCCGCGGCGTTCATCGGTCCCGATTGAATCGCCTGCTGCGCCTCGGCCTGCTTGTGGGCGCTCGACAACTGCAGCAGGGCGCCGCGCGCCGCCCGGTATTGCGCGAGCAGCGCCTGGTCTTCGTTGAGCAGCTTCTGATCGGCATCGTTGGAAATCAGCTCTTTGCCATAATGCGCCAGCGCGTCGTCGATCTGTTTGTCGGCGGCGGCGATGGCTTGCTGATCGGCGGCTTTTTGGCCGTCAGTTGGATCGAGAATATGGCGGTAAGTCCCCAAGCGCGACTGGGTCAGGCCATCCTGCGCCAAATCGAGCGTGGCGATACTGGGGAAAGTATTGATTTTCAGGTAATTGAAGCGTTCGTTGGCTTGCTGTTGTTCCCACAAGCCCAGGACGCCGACGACGAGCACAGCCACCATCGCCAGCAGTAACGTCGTCAGAAGACGCTGCGAAATGTTCATCATCTGTCCCTCATTCTGTCAGCATTTTTGCTTCTTTTCTTTCCAAACGCGCAAAAACAGCACGCGCCTGGTTGCTGTGTCAGAATATAGACAGTAAATGATTGAAATAAAAAGAAATTAAACCGTTTGGCCAGGATGGGGGATATCCATCCCCTTATAACAGTCCCTTTGCCAACAGCGCCACCAGCAGGATGGCAATCAGCGTCAACAGGAAATTCTGCCGCTTTTGCTCCTTCATCAACAACACATAGCTTTGCACCAGCATGTCTTGCGTCCGTCCGCCCAAGGCGTCGTTGAGCTTGCGCGGCAGCGCCGGCAGCGTGGTCGCCCATTGCGGCGCCTCGTTTTTCAGCGCGCGCACGAAGCCGCGCCAGCCGATCTGCTCGTTCATCCACTTGCTGAGGAACGGTTTGGCGGTGTCCCACAAATTGAGGTCGGGGTCGAGCTGGCGTCCCAGTCCTTCGATGTTAAGCAGCGTCTTTTGCAGCAACACCAGCTGCGGCTGAATCTCGACATTGAAGCGGCGGCTGGTTTCGAACAACCGCAGCAACACCAAGCCAAAGGAAATCTGCGACAGCGGCCGCTCGAAGAACGGCTCGCATACCGTGCGCACCGCGGCTTCCAGCTCTTCGGCGCGGGTATCGGCCGGCACCCAGCCGGACTCGATGTGCGCGGTGGCGACACGATGATAATCGCGGTTGAAGAAAGCGAGGAAGTTCACCGCCAGATAATGCTTGTCGACCTCGGTCAGGCTACCGACGATGCCGAAGTCGAGCGCGATGTAGCGGCCGTCGGCGGCGACGAAGATATTGCCCGGATGCATGTCGGCATGGAAAAAACCGTGGCGGAACACCTGGGTGAAGAAAATTTCCACACCGAAGCGCGACAGCTTCTTCAAATCGACGCCGTCGGCGCGCAAGCGGTCGATCTGGCCGATCGGCGTGCCGCGCATCCATTCCAGCGTCAGCACCTCGCGCGCCGTATAGTCGTAAAACACCTCGGGCACCAACAGCATGTCCGAGTCCTGGAAATTGCGCCGCAGCTGCGAGGCGTTGGCCGCCTCGTGCATCATGTCCAATTCGTCGTGCAGGTATTTGTCGAATTCGGCCACCACCTCGCCCGGCTTCAAGCGCTTGCCGTCGGGGAAGCCGACTTCCACCACGCGCGCCAATGTGCGCATCAGCGCCAGATCCTGCTCGATCACCGGCAGGATGTCCGGACGCAGCACCTTGATCGCCACCTCCCGGCCGCGCGACCCGTCGGCTTGGCGCAGCCAGGCATGATGCACCTGCGCCACCGAGGCGCTGGCCACCGGCACGTCGTCGAAATCGACGAAGAGCTGATCCAGCGTCCGGCCGAGACCCGTCTCGATCACCCGCCGCGCCAATTGGCCGTCAAAGGGCGGCACCTTATCTTGCAATTTGGCCAATTCGTCGGCGAACGCCGTCGGCAGCAAATCGCGCCGGGTCGACAGCACCTGGCCGAATTTGACGAATACCGGCCCCAGGCTCTCCAGCGCCAGGCGCAGACGCACCGGCAGGCTATCGCCGCGATGACGCGGCAGCGGCACGAACCGGCACAGCGCATGCACCCATTTCAGGCGCGAGTGGCTACGGAAAAAGTCGTCCAGGCCAAAACGGTAGAAGGTGGCGAAGATCTTGTAGGCGCGTGTTATCCGCATGGTTATCCGGCCGGTTGTTCCGGCTCGCTCCCCTGCCCGCGCGCGGCTTCCAGCCGGGCCAGGCGTTTTTCCAGTCGTTCCGCGTCGTCGCGCAAGGTGTCGACGGCGGCCACAAAGTGTTCCACATCGCGCTTGTTCGCCAACAGCGGCACTTCGTCGCGCAAATGCTCGATCCAGCTATCCATGAGCCGTGCCGCCACCTCGCCCTTGAAACCGGCCAGGCCGCGCGCCCAGCCCTCGACGCGGTGCGCGCCGGCGTCCCCCAGCACGCGCGACAGATCCTCCACCGGCAGCCAGCGCAGTTGTCCGGCCACGTGACCGAAACGCTGCGCCAGCTCGGCGTCGCCGCTCAGTTCGAGATCGGCGAAATCGGGCGTCCGCCCGGCCCACTGCGCCGTCAGCGCGGCCACCGGCTTGACGCGCACCGTGGCCTCGGGCTCGCCGGCGCTCGCCGCGAGCCAGCCCTCGGCGGTAATCACGCCGGACACGGCGATGGGCGGCAGCGCCAGGGCCACGCGCCGGCCGGCCAATTCGGCCAGTTCGGCGCGCAACGCCGGGTATTGGCCAAGTACATGATTGAACAAGGCAAGAACCGGTTGCATGGTGCGCTCCCCGCGACTTAGGCCGACGATTTGGCGAAGCTCAAGACCACGACGCCGACGGTGATACAGGCGATGCCGGCGAATTTCAGCCAAGTCACGCTCTCGCCATAGGCGGCAATGCCCACCACCGCCACCACGGCCATGCCGACGCCGCACCAGACGGCGTAGACCAGACCCAGCTCCAGCCGCTGCACCACCCGCCCCAGCAGCCAGAAAGACAAGACGTAGCCGACCGCCACCACCAGCGATGGCAGCGGACGGGTAAAGCCCTGAGCCAGTTTCAGCGAACTCGTGGCGGTGACCTCGGCGGCGATGGCGCCTGCCAACATCAGCCAGCTTTGCACAGTCGGATGCATGTCGCCTCCCCAGCCGCTCAGAACTTATAGCCCTTGTGCAGCGCCACGACGCCGCCGGTCAGATTGTGGTAGTCGGCCTTGCCGAAACCCGCGTCGAGCATCATTTGCCGCAGCGTCGCCTGATCGGGGTGCATACGGATCGACTCGGCCAGATAACGGTAGCTGTCGGCGTCGTTGGCCACGAGTTTGCCCATCAGCGGCAGCGCCTTGAACGAATACAGGTCATACAGCGGCGCGAGCGGCTTCCACACCTTGGAGAACTCCAGCACCAGGAGCTTGCCGCCCGGCTTGAGCACGCGGCACATCTCGGCCAGCGCCGCATCCTTATGCGTCATGTTGCGCAGGCCAAAAGCCACCGACACGCAATCGAAGTAGTTATCCGGGAACGGCAGCTTCTCGGCGTCGGCGAGCGCCACCGGCAAGATCCGCCCTTGGTCGAGCAGGCGGTCGCGGCCGACGGTCAGCATCGAGCTATTGATGTCGGTCAGCCACACCTCGCCCTCCTTGCCGACGCGCTCGGCCCAGCCGCGCGCCAGGTCGCCGGTGCCGCCGGCGATATCGAGCACGCGGTCGCCGCGGCGCACGCCGGAAGTGGTCAGGGTGAAATGCTTCCAGACGCGATGCAACCCGCCGGACATCAGGTCGTTCATCACGTCGTATTTATTCGCCACCGAGTGAAACACCTCGGCCACTTTGTGCGCCTTGTCGTCTTCCGCCACGGTCTTGAAACCGAAATGCGTGGTTTTCTCCATGTCGCGCTTCCTTAGGTTCCGTTTTTTGTGGTCATGCGTCGCTTGGCGAACGCATGCTACGTCCGATTCGCCTGCGTTTATGGGTCCCGGCTCGCGCCCGCTGCCGCCAGCCGATCCAGATAGTCCTGCCAGTTTTCCGCCTGGCGGCGGCCGAGCTCATACAAATAGTCCCAGCTATAGAGGCCGGAGTCGTGGCCATCGTCGAACACCAGCTTCACCGCGTACTGCCCCACCGGCTCCACCGCGGTGATGGCGACCTCGCGCTTGCCGGTCTGCAGCACCTCTTGGCCGGCGCCATGGCCGCGTACCTCGGCCGAGGGCGAAAACACGCGCAGATACTCGCTCGGCAGTTCAAACCGCGCGCCGTCGTCGAAACTGATTTCCAATACCCGGGTGCGGGTGTGCAGGCACAGTTCGCGCGGATGCGCGCTGTCTTTTTTCAATCCGGCCATGAGCCCCCGTCCTCCGTCGTGTCAATCGGCCCGCTTTTCCAGCAGCATGGCGTCGCCGTAGCTGAAGAAGCGGTATTCGTGTTCCACCGCGTGCCGGTAGGCGGCGCGGATGGTTTCCATGCCGGCGAAGGCCGACACCAGCATCAAGAGCGTCGACTTCGGCAAATGGAAGTTGGTCAGCAAGCGGTCCACCACGCGGAAACGGTACCCCGGCGTGATGAAAATCTCGGTCTCGCCGCGGCCGGCCAGCAATTCCCCCGATTGTGCCGCCGATTCCAGCGCGCGCAAACTGGTGGTCCCCACCGCCAGCACGCGCCGACCGTCCCGACGCGCGGCAACGATCTCGTCGCGGGTGGCGGCGGGAATCTCGTAGATCTCGCTGTGCATCTTATGCTCGCGGATATCGTCGACCCGCACCGGTTGAAAGGTGCCGGCGCCGACGTGCAGCGTCACCCGGCAAAGCTTGACGCCCTTGTCCGTCAGACTGGCGAGCATCTCCTCGGTGAAATGCAGGCCGGCGGTCGGCGCCGCCACCGCGCCCTGTTCGCGCGCGTACACCGTTTGATAACGCTCATCGTCCTCGTTGTCGGCGCCACGTTCGATATAAGGCGGCAACGGCAGCTTGCCGGACTCGGCCAAAATATCGAACAGCGGCGTCTCGGACAGAAAACGCAGCTTGAACAGGTCGCCGACCCGCTCGACCATCTCCGCCTGCCAACGTTCGGCGAAAATCAACCGCGTGCCCGGCTTGGGCGATTTCGAGGCGCGCACGTGCGCCAGCGCGGTGTGGTCGTCCAACACCCGCTCGATCAGCGCCTCGGCACGGCCGCCGCTGGCCTTTTCGCCGAACAGACGCGCTTTGATGACGCGCGTATCGTTAAATACCATGACATCGCCCGGCCCGACCTCAGCGAGGAAGTCCGCAAACATCAGATCGTCAAGCTCGGCGCCTGCGACGTGCAGCAGGCGGCTCGCGCCGCGCTCGGCCGGCGGATGCTGGGCGATCAGGTGTTCGGGCAGAAAGTAGTCGAATTCCGAGATATGCATGGTGATCCACAAACTTGAAACCGTGAGATTATACCTATGCTTGTCTTGCCCGGCACGGGTTTAGGGGCCGTCTGCAAACCCTTTGTGAACGACGCTGGCCGCGCGCCCCTCGCCGCGTGCCTCGAAAAACCTTGGTGCAGATCAACGCCGGCCACCGACGTTGGCGCACAATAGCCACACCCCGGACAATGCGGTTAAACTAGTGCTTTCGCTCCATTCCCCGGGGCTCCGACAGGTGGGCACGCTGAAATCGTTTTGAAACAATTTCAGCCAAAGCTGGACATCTTGCCGACATTTGCGGCAAACTTCGGCCCATTATTTAACTGAAGGACCCGACATCTTGGCCCGAAAAATCCTTGTGCTGCACGGCCCAAACCTGAATCTTCTGGGCGCCAGAGAGCCGCAGCACTACGGTCGAGACACGCTGGACACGATCAATCAGCGCTTGAAAAAGCAGGCCGCTCAAGCCGGTTTCGAGCTGGACGCTCTGCAGAGCAATGCCGAACACGTGCTGATCGAACGCATCCACGCCTGCGCGGGCGACAAGACCGAGTTCATCATCATCAATCCGGCCGCCTTCACCCATACCAGCGTCGCCCTGCGCGACGCCCTGGCTGGCGTCAAGGTGCCGTTTATTGAAGTACATCTTTCCAACGTTCACGCCCGTGAGCCGTTTCGCCATCACTCCTACTTCTCGGATCTGGCAATCGGTGTCATCTGCGGGCTGGGCGCTCAGGGATACGAACTGGCGTTGACCCACGCCATGGCCCGTTTGGGCGAGCAAGTCTAATTCGTATCCGCAGAAAAACATTCGAAGGACAATTCATGGACCTGCGTAAACTCAAAAAACTGATCGATCTCGTCGAAGAATCGGGCATTGCCGAACTGGAAGTGACCGAAGGCGAGGAAAAGGTGCGTATTACCCGCGTATCGGCCAATGCCCAGATCGCCTACGCCCAACCGATCAACGCCATGCAATTGCCCCCCGCCGCGGCACCGGTCGCGGCCGCGCCCGCCGCCCAGCCTGCCGCAGGCGCCGCGGCTTACGACGAGAGCCAAGTGGTCAAGTCGCCGATGGTCGGCACCTTCTACCGCGCGCCGAGCCCCGGCGCGAAGAAGTTCGTCGACGTGGGCGACAAGGTGGAAGTGGGCGCCACGTTGTGCATCATCGAAGCCATGAAGTTGATGAACGAGATTGAATCCGATCGCGCCGGCACCGTGACCAAGATCCTGGTCGAGGAAGGCCAGCCGGTCGAATACGGCGAAGCGCTGTTCGTCATCGAGTAAGCGACGAACGCCAATATCGCGATGACAGGGCACGACCGAGCGTGCCCTTGTTGTTTGTTCCGACCTTATACGGACACGCAAATATGTTTGAAAAGATACTGATCGCCAACCGCGGGGAAATCGCCCTGCGCATCCAGCGGGCTTGCCGCGAAATGGGCATCAAGACCGTCGTCGTGCATTCCGAGGCAGACCGCGAAGCCAAGTACGTCAAGCTGGCGGACGAATCGGTCTGCATCGGCCCGGCGCCGTCGGGCAAGAGTTACCTGAACATTCCGGCCATCATCGCCGCCGCCGAAGTCACCGACGCCCAAGCCATTCACCCCGGTTACGGCTTTCTGTCCGAGAATGCCGACTTCGCCGAGCGGGTCGAGCAATCCGGCTTCGTGTTCATCGGTCCGCGCCCGGAAACCATTCGCCTGATGGGCGACAAGGTATCGGCCAAAGATGCCATGCTGGCCGCCAAGGTGCCTTGCGTCCCCGGTTCGGAAGGAGCGCTGCCGGATAGCCCGGAAGACATCGTCCGCACCGCCCGCAAGGTCGGCTACCCGGTGATCATCAAGGCCGCCGGCGGCGGCGGCGGACGCGGCATGCGCGTGGTGCACAGCGAGGCCGCGCTATTGACCGCGGTCAGCATGACCCGCGCCGAAGCCGAGGCGGCCTTCGGCAACCCGACGGTCTACATGGAAAAATTCCTCGAACAGCCGCGCCACATCGAAATTCAGGTGCTGGCCGACGAGTACGGCAATGCCATCTTCCTCGGCGAACGCGACTGCTCGATGCAGCGCCGCCATCAGAAGATCATCGAGGAGGCGCCGGCCCCGGGCATTACCGACAAGCAGCGCCATCAGATCGGCCAGGTTTGCGCCGAAGCGTGCAGCCGCATCGGCTACCGGGGTGCCGGCACGTTTGAATTCCTGTACGAAAACGGCGGTTTCTACTTCATCGAGATGAACACGCGCGTGCAGGTCGAACATCCGGTCACCGAGATGATTACCGGCGTCGACATCGTCCAAGAGCAGATCCGCATCGCCGCAGGCGAAAAGTTGCGCTATAAGCAAAAAGATATTGTCATCCGCGGCCATGCCATGGAGTGCCGGATCAATGCCGAAGACCCGTTCAGCTTCATCCCGTCGCCGGGCAAGATCGACGGCTATCACCCGGCGGGCGGCCCCGGTATCCGTATCGACTCACATATCTATCAAGGATATACAGTGCCATCGCACTATGACTCGATGATCGGCAAACTGATCGCTTATGGCGATACCCGTGACCAGGCCATCGCCCGCATGCGCGTCGCCCTGTCCGAAATGGCGATTTCCGGCATCAAGACCAACATCCCGCTGCACCAGGAGCTGTTCATGGACTCGACCTTCGTCCGCGGCGGCACCAGCATCCATTATCTGGAAGAGCGGCTCGCCAAACTGAAGAAGGGGTCGATCTGATGGCGTGGATCCAAGCCACCATCGACACCGACTCCAAAGTCGCCGAACGGCTCGCCGATGCGCTAATGGAGGCTGGCGCGCTGTCGGCCGCCATCGAGGATGCCTGGGCCGGCACCGCGCAGGAAGAACCGATCTTCGGCGAGCCGGGCGAACCGGTCGAGCGGCTCTGGACGCAAAGCCGCATCATCGCGCTGTTCGCGCACGACGTGGAGGTCGGCTTGGTGATCGCCGCCGCCGCCAACGCGTGCCAGTTGCCGTTGCCGGTCTTCGGCACCGAGCGCATCGAGGAGCAGGATTGGGTGCGTCTGACCCAATCGCAGTTCGAGCCCATCCGCATCTCCGACCGGTTGTGGATCACCCCGACCTGGCACGAGGCGCCGGCCCCCAACGCCGTCAACCTCCAGCTCGACCCCGGCCTCGCGTTCGGCACGGGCAGCCATCCGACCACCCGGCTCTGCCTGCAATGGGTCGACGCCCACCTGACGCCCGGCGCGACGGTGCTGGACTACGGCTGCGGCTCGGGCATTCTGGCCATTGCCGCGCTCAAACTGGGCGCCGGCGAGACCATCGGCGTCGATATCGATCCGCAGGCCATCCGCGCGAGCCGCGACAACGCGGCGCAAAACGGCGTATCCGCCACGTTCTGCTTGCCCGACGATTTGCCGCAAGTACAAGTCGACGTTCTGTTGGCCAACATTCTGGCCAATCCATTGCGCCTGCTTGGCGCCATGCTAGCCAATCACGTTAAAACCGGTGGTAGAATCGTCCTGTCCGGCATATTGGCCGAACAGGCAGAAGAACTCTCGGCGATGTACGCCAGCTGGTTCGATATGGATCCGCCGGTCTTCGACGAGGGATGGACCCGACTCACCGGAACGCGACGACAAACGGTATGACCAAAACAACACAGTGCCCCGCTTGCCAGACCCGATTCAAGGTTAGTGACGCGCAATTGTCCGTCGCACAAGGTCTTGTGCGTTGCGGGCGCTGTGCCCATGTCTTCAACGCCATCGACCATCTGCTCGCGCCGGCAGGCGCTGAAGCGCCCGCCCCTGCGCCCGTCACCCCGCCGCCATCCGCGCCCGAACCGAAGGCGCCGGCCGCCGCCGTGGCGGACATCGACGACTTTGAGCTGGAGGTGCCCGACTTCGATCCGATGGCGGTCAGCCTGCCTGAAGCCCCGCAGGAAGAGCCCGTCGATAGCGGTGCGCCGTCCATGGCGGATGTCGAGGCCTTTCAGCAGGCGCTGAACGAAGCGCTGCATCAGCAGCCGAGTAGCAATGCGCCGGTCGGCGGACCGTTTGCCGAGGAATCGGCGCGTGACGCCATGGTACGGCCGATCGACGAGGACGACCTGCCGGCGGTGCTGGAAACCCGGCGTACCCCGCGGTTCGAGGAAGCCACCGAGGAGGACGAGGCGCCCGCGCCGTTACCGGAAAGCACGCGCATCGACGAGAACAAACCGGCGTTCGACCCCGCGCCCACCGAAGTGGCGGCGCGTCCGCGCCAGCGTCCGTTGACCACCGTGCTGGTGCTGTTGGGTTCGCTCATCGGACTGCTGCTGCTCGCCGGGCAGCTGATTTACGTCAACCGTACGCAGATCGCCGCCCAGGCGCCGGATACCCGCCCTGCCTTCGAGCGGCTGTGCAAGAAGTTCGGCTGCACCGTCCCCTACCCGACCGACCAGGAGTACATCCGTACCGAATGGTCCGAACTGTCCTTCGTGCCCGAGCACACCAACCTGGTGCAGCTCTCGGCTACGCTGAAGAATCACGCTGCCTATCCGCAAGCGTTCCCCATGCTGGAAGTCACGCTCAAGGACGCCGACAATCAAGTCCTGATCCGCAAGGTGTTCACGCCGCAGGACTATCTCAAGCCGGAAAGTCAGAAGCTCAAGCGCTTCGAGGCCAACAGCGAGGAGAAGATCGTCATGCGCTTCGACGTCGGCAAAGTGCACGCCCAAGGCTACAGCCTGTACTGGTTCTATCCGTAAGCCGCGCGATTTTCTTGTTTTTTGCCCCGGCGAGCGCCACCATGAGAGAAACATGGTTAAAGGAGTTCGCTATGAATCAATTCCGACTCCTGTATGGCGAAGACATCCTGCCGCTCATCGGCGACTTCCCCGTGCAGGGCAGCCATCTGCCGAGCTTCATGCTGGTCGACGACCAATTCAACGATGTGGCGCTAGCCCAGTTCACCGGCCTACCCAAGGCCATCATCACCCTGTTGTCCCATGACGAGGAAGAGCATGGCGGCGCTCGTCTCCTGCGCGAAACGCTACGCTTTCTCGAGCGCTGGCCCATGCTGCAGACCGTGGTGATCACGGTCGACTCGCCCTCGACGCTGCGCCGTGTGCGCAAGGAACGCGGACTGCCGCGCGCCATGCTGCTGTCCACGCTACGCGGACGCGATTTCCACAAGCATTTCGGCGTGCTCATCACCGAGTATCCGCTGGCCGGCTACACCGCGCCGGCGATCATCATCGCCGACGCCGACAACAACGTGCTGTATTCCGAGCGATTACGCGACACGCTGGACGATTTCAACTTCGAGCAGATGCGCCCGGCGATGCAAGCGCTGGAAGCCGCGGAAACCGCCGCCAAGCAGCAGGCGGCGGCCGCCGCCGCCCAGGCGCAGGCCGAAGCGGAAGAGCGGGAACGTCAGGAACGGGCAATGATCGATACGGTGCGCCAAAGCACGCCGCGTTGAGCAAAGAGGACGGATGCGCCGCGGGTAGGCGACGCAGCGCAACGCCCCCTACGACGGTGACTTGAGCCGCAGCCGCGCCTTGCGATATTTGTGATAGGTGTAGGCGGCGGCATAACCGCCCAGGACAAGGCCGACCCAACCATCCCGCCAGTTATGGCTACGCACGTACCATTTCAGAAAGGCGCCGATCGCGCTGGTGCGCTGCTGGATCGCCATGAGCAACAGCGGCTTGCGCTTACGCAGCAATTCGATCGCCGACAGGTCGGTATAGAAATCCAGCTTGCGCCGAATCTCCTGCATGGTCTCGAAAGTTTGATGAACCAGTGCGGCCTCGATTTGGCCCGTGCTTTCCGCGCCGCAAGGCGACTCATGCACGCCGGCCATGTCAAAGCTCATTGTGTCGCGGCTGACGATTCTGACCGGATAATCCGGGCAGCCGACGGGGTAACAGGCATGAACCGGCCGACCCAACACGACCCAATCACGACGAACCCGGTAGGCATCATGCGCGAAACCGGCGGCCTTGAGTTCCTGCATGGCCTCAATCAGCGCTTCGCTCGGAATTTCGTCGCTATCGACGAACATCACCTGCGGGTGAAGGCATTGGCTCTGCGCGAAACAGCGCTGCGCGGCAAAGTTGTCGAAAGGGCGAGACAGAATCCGGGCGCCATGGCGGCGCGCGATATCCATCGTGGCGTCGGTGCTGCCGCTGTCGACGATCAGCAAATCGTCGGCAAAACGCGCGGCGGCAGACAATACCTGATCCAGATACTTCTCGCTGTTATAGGTCAGGACGTAAAGAGAGAGAGGCGTCATAGACAGAATTGTTATCTTAAGATTCGGATTTTGGCGACCGGCTGAGCAATCCGTCCACAACCTCTTCCGGCGCCGCGCCGTAGTACAGCAGCCCGCACACCGCGGCGGTGATCGGCATTTCCACTTCCAGCCGCTCGGCCATGGTCAGCACCTCGCGCGCGGTCGGCACCCCCTCGGCGACATGCCCCAGCTCATCCAGAATTTGTGCCAATGGCAAACCCTCGGCCAGGCGGAGGCCGACTTGGCGGTTGCGCGACAGCGAGCCGGTACAGGTCAGAATCAGGTCGCCCATGCCGGCCAACCCCATCATGGTCTTTTGACTGGCGCCAAGCGCCACCGCCAAACGGGTGATCTCGGCCAGTCCGCGGGTGATCAGCGCTGCACGGGTATTGAGACCGAAACCCAGTCCATCCGCCACCCCGGTGGCGATGGCCATGACGTTCTTGACCGCACCCCCGACCTCGACCCCCACCAGATCGTCATTGGCGTAGAGGCGCAACAGCGGGTTGTGCCACTCGCGCGCGATGCGTTCGGCAAAGGCAGCGTCGTCGGAAGCAATGGTCACCGCGGCAGGGAGGCCTGCGGCCACCTCGCGGGCAAAACTGGGGCCGGACAGCACCCCACAGGGATGGTGTAGCGGCATTTCCTCCGCCACCACTTGATGCGGCAATAGGCTGGAGCCGGCCTCAAAGCCCTTACAGGCCCAGATCAGCGGCGCAAGCCGGGCCGACGAAGCCTTCAGCGCACGCAGCGTCGGGCGTAGTCCGACAATCGGCGTGGCGATCAGAATCAGATCGGCATCGGCAATGGCGCGCGGCAAATCCGCGCTTAGCGACAACCGCTCGGGAAAGGGCGCGTCCGGCAGGTAACGCTGGTTGACGCGCGCTGCGGCAAGCTCCGCCACATGCGCGCCGTCGCGCGACCACAACACCACGTCGTGCAGACGGGAGAAGGCGATCGCCAGGGCGGACCCCCAGGCGCCAGCACCCAAAACGGCAAGCTTCATGTTACAGCCCCCACAAGTCGGAGATGCTGGCGTAACCGCTACTGCCATCGCGGTGGCGCACATGCACCCAGCCATTGACCGGAGGATCGACGAGCAGCAGCACACCATTTTTCGGCACGGAAAAAACGACAGCGGCGCTCACGCCGGCAGCGTCGCGCACGTCGGCGCGCTCGCTCACCACCAACAGCGTGCGCTGCGCGGACAGCGCGGCGGACGGCATCCAGGCAATCCCCCCGGTGGCGTCACGCACGCGGGACCAAGCGTCTTGCGTGCTCAGCACTTCCACCGGGTAGTAACGGCTGACCACGAACAGCTTCTTGGCCGTCAGCGCCGGCGCCTCATACAGCACGGCGCCCGTTTCCTTGACCGAACGGAACTCCAGCGCGCCGGCCAGCGGCGCGAACGCCATCGCCGCCAAGGCGGCGATCCAGGCAAGGCGCCGCGGGCTCATCAGGCGTTCCCGGCGTCGAGCTGGCCAGCACGCTGTTGCATGTACAGGGCCTCGAAGTTGATCGGCGAGAGCAGCACCGGCGGGAAGCCCGCGCGGTTCACGATGCTGGACACGGTTTCGCGCGCGTAGGGGAACAGAATATTCGGGCAGGCCACGCCCAGCACCGGATCGAGATCTTCCGCGGGAATGTTGCGGATTTGGAAGATGCCGCTTTGCGCGACTTCCGCCAGGAAAAGCACCTTGTCATCGGCCTTGGCGGTGACGGTCACGGTCAGGCAGCAGTCGAAATAGCCGTCTTCGATTTGCTTGCTTTCCGAGGCGAGCTGCATGTCGATTTCCGGCTGCGCTTGCATCAGAAAGACTTGCGGCGCGCCCGGCACTTCGAGGGACATGTCCTTGACGTAGATCTTATCGATGGAGAACACCGGTTGTTGTTGCTCTTGCTGTTCGCTCATTGTGAGACTCTCACCTGCGGTTAGGTCGAAAAATAAAGCGATTCCGCCGTTGACGGCGGAATCGGTCATGGGCACTGAAGCTGCCGGCATCATCGCATGAAAATCCGGCGCGGACCAGGCCAAACCGGCCCGCTTACTTGCCGAGCAGGACGTCCAGTTTACCGGCGCTGTTAAGCGCCATCAGATCGTCGCAACCGCCGACATGGGTGTCGCCGATAAAGATCTGCGGCACGGTGCGGCGGCCGGTCAAGGTCATCATCTTTTCGCGCTCGGCCGGGTCGGCGTCGACGCGGATTTCCTGAATCTCGGTGACGCCCTTGCTTGCCAGCAGCATCTTGGCGCGCTGGCAATAGGGGCAAACCGCCGTGGTATACATGACAACCGGGCTCATAATCTTTCCTTACGACATTGGCGACCCTCTTCAATATTGGGTCACGCTGATCACAATCAAGAATTATACCCCGTTCGCCTCATATAACCGAATAACATCACGGACCACCGCGTCCAAGGCAGGCTTCAACCGCGCGGCATCCGGATGGTTGACCACGGCCACGATCGCCAGCCGGCGGCCATCCGCCCCTTGCCAATAGCCCGCCAGCGCGACCACGTCTTTCAACGTGCCGGTTTTCAGCCGCAACGCGGGCCCCAGATCGACAAAGCGATGCTTGAGCGTGCCGGTCTGTCCCGCCAACGGCAAGCTCGCCAAAAACTCGGCGGCATACGGTCCGCGCGCCGCCTCGCGCAGCACTTCGCCAAGCAGACGCACCGGCAGGCGCTCGCTGCGCGACAGGCCGGAGCCATTCTCCAATGTCAGTCCCCGGTCGGACAACGCATGCGCCGCCAACGTCTCGCGCACGGCGCGATCGGCATCGGCCACGGTGTCGCCGCTCGCAGGCGCCACACGCCCCAGAGTGAGAAACAGCGAACGCGCCATGGGGTTGTTGCTGAATTTATTCACATCCGGCAGAACGCGCGCGAGCGGATCGGAGGTCACCTCGGCCAAAACGCGCGCGCCCGCGGGCGCGCGGCCCGCCGCCACGCCCTCGGGCCCGCCGCCTGCCAGCGCCTGCCACAAGCCGCTGAACGCCGCGGCGGAAAACGCCGCCGGCGGCAACGGCTGCAAGTACGTACTGCGCCCGTCGCAGTCGCGCGGCAGTTGACCGCTGACGGCGATGGAGCCGCCGCTCGCCGCCAACCGCACCCAGCGGCGCACATCGCCGCACGCGGCGTCACCGCCGTCCGTCAGGCGCGAGGTCAGCGAAATATTCGCCAGCGGGGGATCGAGCGCCACCCGCGGCCCTTGCGCGTCATTGAAAAACCGTAGCCAAACCACATTGAGGTTGGTCAGCAGCGGATCGGGCGGCGCCATGAACGTCTCGCCCTCGTCCTCTTCGAAGCCGCCGGCCGACGACAGCCGCGTATAGGCGGAGGCGTCCAGCACCAGCCGGCCGGCGATGCGCTGAATACCGCGCTGACGCAACCCGTCGAGCAGCTCGCGCAGCCGCGCGCCGAAAAAGCGCGGATCGCCTTCGCCCACCCAATAGAGATCGCCAGCCAAGGTGCCGCCGACGACCGGCGCGGTCGACACCAAGCGGCTCTGCCACGTAAAATCCGGCCCCAGCCGGGTCAACGCCGCCCATGTCGTCAACAGCTTCATGGTCGAGGCCGGTTGAACCGCCACGTCGTCGCGGTAGGCGGCGGTCACCGTGGCCGATTCGACCGGCGCCGCCCACAGCGCCAGACTATCCGGCGGCAGGCCATGCAGATCGAGCGCGCCGGCATGCAAGCTATAGAGCAGCATGGCCGCGAGCGTGAGCAACTTATTGCGCATGGGCGTTCCTGTCAGGTGTCCTGCGGGTCGACGTCGAGCGACCAGCGCAGGGTACGGGCAACCGGCTGCGACGGCAGCCAGTCGGTCAAATAATCTAAAACATGATGCAACGCAGCCCGGCGTGGGCTTTCCAACACCAGCTGCGCGCGCTCGCGATTGGCAAGCTTCACCATCAACGCCGGCGCCGGTCCCGCAAGCGCCACGCCGGCGGCCTCGGCCTGCGGCGCCAGCGCGTCGCGCACACCCAGCAGAAACGCGTTGGCCTCCGCCAAAGAGGGCGCGTCGGCGCGCAGTTGCGCTTGAAAACAAGCAGGGGGAAACCCCAGCAGGCGCCGCTCCTGCAGCAGTTCGGCAGCATAACGGTCAAAATCATGCGCCGCCAGTGCCCGAAACAACGGATGATCCGGCCACTGCGTCTGCAGCAGCACCTCGCCCGGACGATCCGCGCGCCCAGCACGGCCCGCTACCTGCGTCAGTTGCGCAAACAGCCGCTCGCCGGCGCGGAAATCGGCCGAATACAACGCGGCATCGGCATTGAGGATCACCACCAGGCTCAGCGCGCCGAAGTCGTGGCCTTTGGCCAGCATCTGCGTCCCTACCAGGATGTCGACCTCGCCCGCATGCACCTGGCGGTAAATGTCGTCCCACGCCTCGCGCCGCTGCGTCGTGTCGCGGTCGATACGCAGAATGCGCGCCGAAGGAAGCGCGCGCGACAGCGCCGCTTCCAGCCGTTGCGTGCCCTCGCCCAGCGGCTTGATGTCCGGATTGCCGCAATCCGGACAGGCATGCGGCACCGCCTCCTCCCAACCGCAGTGATGGCAGCGCAGCTTGCGCGCCAACAAATGCACGACAAGCTTCGCCGAGCAGCGCGGACAGCCGGAGAGCCAGCCGCACTCGGTGCACGCCACCACCGGCGCGAAGCCGCGGCGATTGATGTACACCAAGCTCAGCTCGCGTTTTCTCACGCGCTCGGCCAGCGCGGCCAGAACCTCGTCGGTCAAGCCTTCGCTGCGCTTGGCTCGGCGGATATCCAGCAAGCGCACGTCCGGCAATGACGCCGCCTCGTGCGCGCGCTCGGCCAACACCAGACGCCGGTACCGCCCTGCATCGACGTTGGCCAGCGTTTCCAGGCAAGGCGTGGCGCTGCCCAGCACGATCGGCACCGCAGCCCGATGCGCACGCCAGACCGCCAAGTCGCGCGCATGGTAACGCAGTCCGTCTTGCTGTTTGAACGAACCGTCGTGCTCTTCGTCGACGATGACCATGCCCAATTGCGGCAGCGGGGTGAACACCGCCAGCCGGGTGCCGATGACGATGCGCGCGCGGCCCTGCCACGCGTCGACCCAGGCGTGCAGGCGCTCGCCATCGGCAACGTTGCTATGCAGCGCCGCCATCGGCGTCTGCGGGAAGCGATGGGTAAAACGGGCGATCAATTGCGGCGTCAGATTAATTTCCGGCACCAGCACCAGCACTTGACGGCCCGCGGCAAGCACTTGCTCGATCAACTGCAGGTAGACCTCGGTTTTGCCGCTGCCGGTCACGCCGTGCAACAGCCAGGGCTTATGCGGCGCCTCGCCGGCCAGGATCGCTTCGTATGCCTCGCGCTGCGCCGCATTGAGCGGCACCGCGCCCTCCACCTTCAGCGACGGCGCGGCGACATCCGCGCGCGCCACCCAGCCGCGCGCCAACCAGTCTTTCAGAATGGCGCCGCTGCCGGCGGCCACGGCGCGCACGGCCTCCGGGGTCAGATCGCGCTCAGCGAGCGCCTGCCACAAGGCATGGCGCACCTTGTGGCGTGGGGCGACGTCAGCGGCGCGCCCCGCCGCGGTCAGCCGCCACACGCGGCGATCTGGCAGCCGCACCGCGCGCGGCTCGCGCAACGCGGTCGGCAAGGCGGTGAACAAGGTCTGCCCATAGGGGTGGTGATAGTAATGGGCGGCGAATTCCACCAGATCGAGCACATCGTCAGGCAGCGGCGGCAGGTCGTCGAACACGTCGTCCACACATTTAATGCTGAATGCATAGACTTTGTTCTCATTATGACTTTTTGTAACGACGCCACACATGCGTCGCGCACCGAAGGGAACCAGCACCCGCTGCCCCCTCGACAGCGGTCGGTCGGTCAAGTAGCTGAACGTACTCCACAGAGGGACATCCAGTGCCACGTCGACCGACAGTGACACGGACGCTCCCTCGTCGTTCAGGCGCAAATCTTTATCCGACAAGGCTTTGCCTTTCCTGTGCACAACAGCTGTGGATAACTTTGTGCATAAACCGCCAGCAGGTGCTTAAAATCGAAGCGAGCCCATGCTACCGTTGGATTGCACAAAAATTAATCAGCCATTAAAACCGTTTAAATTCAATGCGTTACACAAAATACATCAGGCACGGCTCACCCTCTTGACAAGCCTGCGCCAAAAGACTAGCTCGTGTGCATAACTCGTGGAACGACAGACGGGGCAGATGTCAATTAAGTAGTGACCGCAACCTGCGCGGCGCGGCTAGTCTCCCGCCGCGCCGCGCCCCCTCCGGCAATCTGATATAGGAAAATCTCAGCGAGAGGAAAGCCGATGCACGGCATCGACCAGTACAGCGGCATGCGCGGGATCGACATGTTGCGAAATGCCGTGCCCCAGGTTGAATACATGGCCGCTGCCAGCGCCAAAAGCGGTGAGGATTTTTGCCACTTCCGCCTCAATCGCCGCCGGTTGAGCAAAAAGCACGCATGGATCAAGATTTCCCTGCAACGCCACACGATCCCCTACGCGCCGGCGCGCCTCGCCGATGTCGGTGCTCCAATCCAAGCCCAGGGCATCGGCGCCGCAATCGGCCATGGCTTCCAGCCACTGCCCGCCCCCCTTGGTAAACAGGATACTCGGAACGCGACGTCCGTCCTGCTCGCGAATCAGGCCCGCGACGATACGCCGCATATAGGGCAGAGAGAACTCCAGATAGGCCGAGCGCGTCAGCGCGCCCCCCCAGGTATCGAAAATCTGCACGGCTTCGGCGCCCGCGCGGATCTGCGCGTTAAGGTAGGCGGTCACCGCATCGGCGGTCACGCTCAGGATATGGTGCAGCAGCTCTGGGCGTGAATACAGCATCGCCTTGGTATGGCGGAAGTCGTCGCTGCCGCCGCCCTCGATCATGTAACAAGCCAGTGTAAACGGGCTGCCGGCGAAACCGATCAGCGGCACACGGCCGTCGAGCGCGCGGCGAATGGTGCGCACGGCGTCCATGACGTAGCCAAGCTCGTCTTCGGGATCGGGCACCGCCAGTTGGCGGATGGCCGCTTCGTCACGCAATGGGCGCGCGAATTTCGGCCCCTCGCCCTCGGCGAAATACAGCCCCAGTCCCATGGCGTCCGGCACGGTCAAAATGTCGGAAAACAGGATGGCGGCATCCAGTTCGAAACGGTCGAGCGGTTGCAGCGTCACTTCGCAGGCGAGCTCCGGCGTCTTGCAAAGATCGAGAAAGCTGCCGGCACGGGCGCGCGTGGCGCGGTACTCGGGCAAATAGCGGCCGGCCTGGCGCATCATCCAGATCGGCGTGCGCTCGACCGGCTGTTTGAGCAAGGCCCGCAAAAATAGATCATTTTTAAGTGACGTCATGGTTTGCCCGTTGTTTTATTCAAAATGAATCGTATACGACTTATTCGACCCGCTAAATGTCGGCTTCCACTTCATTGCCGCGCGCTTCCATCCAGCTGCGCCGGCTGGCCGCCTCGCCCTTGCCCATCAGCATGGTAAACATGCGCCGGGTGTCGTCGTCGCTGTCCGGCCGTCGACGCACACACACCAACCGGCGCGTATCCGGATGCATGGTCGTGTCCTTGAGCTGTTCGGGATTCATCTCGCCCAGCCCCTTGAAGCGGCTGATGCCCCAATGGCCATCGCGCACGCCCTCGCTCTTCAAGCGCTCCAGAATGCCGTCCAGTTCGTCGCTATCGAGCGCGTACAGTTTCTTCGGCGGCCGGTTTTTTCCCTGTCCGGGCACATCGACCCTAAACAGCGGCGGCTGGGCAATGAAAATGTGCCCGGCGTCCACCAGCGCAGAGAAATGGCGATAGAACAGCGTCAACAGCAATACCTGGATATGCGAGCCATCGACGTCGGCATCGGACAGGATGGCGATTTTGCCGTAGCGCAGCCCGGTCAAGTCGGCCGCCTCGCCCGGCAAGTGCGGGTCGACGCCGATGGCGACGGCGATGTCGTGGATTTCGGCGTTGGAGAACAGCTGATCCTTATCGGTCTCCCAGCTATTGAGCACCTTGCCGCGCAGCGGCAGGATCGCCTGAAACTCCTTGTCGCGCGCCAGCTTCGCCGAACCGCCGGCGGAGTCGCCCTCGACCAGGAACAGCTCGTTGCGCTCGATGTCCTCGCTCTCGCAGTCGGTCAACTTGCCTGGCAGCACCGCCACACCGGAGCCTTTTTTCTTTTCCACCTTCTTGACCGACTTCAGCCGGCTTTGCGCTTGGCGGATGGCCAGTTCGGCGATCTTCTTGCCCGCCTCGACATGCTGGTTGAGCCACAACTCGGTCGGATCGCGCGTCAGCGCGGCAAGGAGCTTCAGCGCGTCGCGGCTCGTCAGTTTTTCCTTGGTCTGCCCTTGGAATTGCGGATCGAGCACGCGCGCCGACAGCACGAAACGCACTCGGCTCCAAACGTCCTCGGCCATCAGTTTGACGCCGCGCGGCAACAGGTTGTGGTGGTCGATAAAGCTCTTGATCGCTTCGAAGATGCCGGCGCGCATGCCGGCTTCGTGCGTGCCGCCAGCGGGAGTGGGAATCAGGTTGACGTAGCTTTCGCCGCCCGCGCCTTCCTCAAACCAGGCCAGCGCCCATTGCACGCCTTCGCCAGGCGCGAATTGTTCATGATCCGGACCAATGAAATTCTCGCCGGCAAAGAACGGCGCGACCGGTTCGTCGCCGTTGCACAGTTCGGCCAGATAACCTTTCAGGCCCTCTGGATAATGCCACGACTTGATCTCGTCGCCGCCGGGGCGTTCGATGGTCAGACTGACCGACACGCCGGGCAACAGCACCGCCTTGGCGCGCAGCATGCGCTCCAGTTCCGGCAACGAGTAGCGCGGCGACTCGAAATACTTGCTGTCCGGCCAAACCCGCACGCGCGTGCCGCTGGTGCGCGCGCCGCAGTCGCCGATGCGCGCGAGCGGCTCGATCACGTCGCCACCGGCGAAGACGATGCGCCACACCCCGCCCTCGCGTTTGACTTCCACCTCCAAGCGCGTGGACAGCGCATTGGTGACCGACACGCCGACACCATGCAAACCGCCGGAGAAGGCGTAGGCGCCCCCATCCTTCTTATTGAACTTGCCGCCGGCATGGAGACGGGTATAGACCAACTCGACCACCGGTAATTTTTCCGTCGGGTGCTCGCCCACCGGAATACCGCGGCCATCGTCCTCGACAGACAACGAGCCGTCCTGATGCACGGTGACCGCGATGCGGCGCGCAAAGCCCCCCAAAGCCTCGTCGGCGGCATTATCAACCACCTCTTGGCAGATATGGGTGGGATCGACCGTGCGGGTGTACATACCGGGCCGTTCCTTGACCGGCTCCAGCCCTTTCAGCACACGTACCGAGGATTCGTCGTATTGTTGTGTCATGACAGTGAATTAGAAATGATCGATCAAACAAAGACCGGCGTCGCCCGTGAGGACGCCAGCCGCATCAGTGGGGAAGCTCAATGCGATCCGCCGGACACCTTCGCCGGCGGGTGGCGCGTCAGATAGTCCTCGCGGCTCTCCACGCCCTTGGTGAATCGGGCCAGCTCGCGCAGAGCGTGCTCGTAGACGTCGCGCTTGAATTCGATCACGGCGTCGACGGGCGCCCAGTACGGGCTCCAGCGCCAGCCGTCAAACTCAGGATGGCTCGTGGCGCGCAGGCTGACGTCGCAATCGCGGCCAACCAGGCGCAGCAGAAACCAGATTTGCTTCTGTCCCTTATAGCTGCCGCGCCATTCACGGCGCACCCAGTTGGATGGGACCTCATAACGAAGCCAATCCCGGGTCCGCCCCAGGATTTTCACATGTTGCGGCAAAAGCCCGACCTCTTCCAAAAGCTCGCGGTACATCGCCGCTTCGGGGCTTTCGCCAGGTTTGATGCCCCCCTGTGGAAACTGCCATGAATGCTCGCGCACCCGCTTGCCCCAGAACACCTCGTTCCGGGCATTAAGGATGACAATTCCGACGTTGGGGCGGTATCCGTCCCGGTCCAGCATGAAAAAAACCTACAATTCGTCAAGTTGGCTGAATTTTTGCACATTTCTACCTTCCATGCCATGCGTGATTCGGGGCGAGCGCTGACAGACAATGGGAACAAACAGCGCAATAAGTAAGATCATTGACTTAGCGCGGACGATACCGTGAAGATGGGACATTACCTTTCCCGACAGGGGGTTCCATGCGCCGCGCTGCACCGCACCTCGATGCCTTTCATGGCCGTCATGCGCCCTCCTGGTATGCCGACAGCCTCAACGACACACTCGATTTCCCCGCGCTGGCGGCGCAGACGCTGGATACCGATGTCTGTGTGGTCGGAGGCGGGCTGACGGGACTCTCCACGGCGCTGGAACTGGCGGAACAGGGTGTGCGCGTCGTGCTACTGGAGGGGGCGCTAATAGGCTTCGGCGCCTCGGGACGCAACGGCGGCCAGGTGCTGCATGGCTTTGCCTGCCCGACGTCGCGGCTCGCGCGCCAGCTTGGCGCCGCCGGCGCACAACGCTGCTGGGAGCTGTCGCTCGAGGGGGTGGCGGCGCTCAAAGCCCGCGTCGCGCGTTACGCCATCGACTGCGACCTGCGCTGGGGCTATGTCACCGTGGCGGAAAATCCGCGGCAGCTCAGGGCTTTGCAAGATTGGCGCGCCACGCTCTTGCGCCTCGGCTATCGCCACACGCAGTTGTTGACCGGCGCCGCGCTCAGCGAAGAGATCGATTCGCCGGCGTATATCGGCGGCCTGCATGATAGCGGTTGCGGCAGCCTGCACCCGCTGCGGTACACCCGCGGGCTCGCGCGCGCGGCGGCAGGCCTCGGCGCGCAATTGTTCGAACGCACGCGCGTCGCGCGCATCGTCGAACAGGCCGGCCGCGCCACGGTCCATACCGCCGACGGCGGCACGGTGCACGCCGACCGCCTCGTGCTCGCCTGCAATGTCGATGTCGCCGCGCTCCGCCCGGGCCTGGCCCAGCGCTTCCTGACGGTCGCCTCGCACATCATCGCGACCGAGCCCCTGCCGGTGGCGCTGCGCGCCCGCCTGCTGCCGCGCGAGGCAGCCATCTGCGATAGCCGCCATGTGCTCAACTATTACCGCCTGTCGTCCGACGGCCGGCTGCTGTTCGGCGGCAGGCTCAAGCGCCAGCATGCCGATCAGGCGGCCATCCGTGCCGAGCGTCAGGCGGAAATGGCGCGCGTCTTTCCCGCGCTGGCCGACGTCGCCATCGACTACAGTTGGGGCGGCTATATCGACATGGGGTTGAACAAGGTGCCGCAGTTCGGCCGCCATTCGCCTCGCATTCTCTATGCGCAAGGCTTCGCCGGCCACGGCGTGGCGTTGACCGGACTTGCCGGCCAACTGATGGCGCGCGCCATCGTCGAGGACGATGCCGGCTTCGAGTTGCTGACGCGGCTCAAGGCGCCGAGCGTCCCGCTCGCCGGCATCGCCGACGCGGCGCTTATCCGCCTTGGCGTGGCGTTCTACCGGCTTTGCGACCGTCTGGGGTGGTAGGGTACCTAGGGGCTTCGCCGCACGCCACAGGCGCGGCGAGAAGTGTTAACATATTGCGCTCTGCTTGAACGCTGGCACACAGAACATCTCATGGCGCTTCTTTACCCCCGCCCATCCCTGGAGCAACTTCCGCGCTTTCCCTTGTCCATCGAATCGGTTCAGACGCTGACGTG
Source organism: Paludibacterium sp. (assembly GCF_019232825.1). GTDB lineage: Bacteria > Pseudomonadota > Gammaproteobacteria > Burkholderiales > Chromobacteriaceae > Paludibacterium. The sequence continues at coordinate 34,166 of NZ_JAFAND010000006.1, forward strand.
TGCCGCCGACTTCCGCCGCACGCTTCTGTCGCTGATCGGCGCGGCGCGGCGGCGCATCTACCTGACCGCGCTGTACTTGCAGGACGATGACGCCGGACATGAGGTGATGGCGGCGCTGCAGACGGCAAAGCAAGCCACGCCGGCACTGGATATCCGCGTATTGGTCGATTGGCACCGCGCGCAACGCGGGCTCATCGGCGCGGCCAAGCAAGCCGGCAATGCCGGCTGGTACCGCGCGTGCAGCGCGGGCGCCGACGGCGCCATTCCGGTTTACGGCGTGCCGGTTCAAACACGCGAACTGTTCGGCGTGCTCCATCTCAAGGGTTTTGTGTTGGACGATACCGTCCTCTATAGCGGCGCCAGCCTCAATGACGTCTATCTGCACCGGCACGACCGCTATCGCCATGACCGCTACCACCTGCTGCATTGCCCACGCCTTGCCGACGCCATGGTGGATCTGCTGCGCACCCAATTGCTGGACTCGTCGGCCGTCCATCGCCTGGACGAACCCCAGTGCCCGACCACCCGGCAACTGCGCCGAGACATCCGCGTGTTGCGTAAGCAATTGGCGGCCTGTCGTTATGATGACACGCACGCCGTCACGCCTTATCACGGTCTGGCCGTCACGCCGCTGATCGGCATCGGCCGCAACAACCCGCTCAACCGGCATTTGCTCGACCTGCTGTCGTCCGCGCGGGAAAAGGTCATCATCTGCACCCCGTACTTCAACTTCCCCAAACCGGTCATGCGCGAAATCAATCGCCTGATCCTGCGAGGCATTGACGTCGAGATCATCGTCGGCGACAAGACCGCCAACGATTTCTTCATCCCGCCGCATGAATCGTTCAAGGCGATCGGCGCGCTGCCCTATTTATATGAAGTCAATCTGCGCCGCTTTGCCAAAGTGCATCGCAAGGCACTGATGCGTCAGCAGTTGAAACTGCACTTGTGGCAAGACAACGGCAATAGCTACCACCTTAAAGGCATCTGGGTCGACAACCGCTACCATCTGATCACCGGCAACAACCTCAATCCACGCGCATTCAGCCTGGACCTGGAAAACGCGCTACTGATCCACGATCCCAAAGGCGAGATGGCGGCACAAAAGCAGCTGGAACTCGATACCATCCACCGCCATACCCGGCCGATTCTGCAGCACCGGGAATTGGAAACCGTGCGCCAATATCCCGATCGCGTCCGCAAACTCCTTACCCGCCTGAGCCGGGTACGCATCGATCGCTTGCTGTACCGCATCTTATGATGGCGGCCGGCAGCGCCGCGGTGAAATGCATGACAAAAGCCCTAAATAAAGCTTTGAAATAAGGCATAATTACATTCCACATTGTCATAAAGTTGCTGCCAGCCGGATTGCATGCCATGCCTACATCGTTGCCGACATTCTTCAAGCAATTCGGCGACACCCATTTCATCCGCGTGGATGGAAGCGGTGTCCATGTCGATCTCGCCGCGCTCGAGTCTTCCACGCAATTTTGCGACTTCATCGACCGCGTAGTGGCCGCAGGCTTTTATTTCAAACAACTCGACTACCCCGCCTTTCTCGATCTGGTCAGCCGCTACTCGCCGGAGATGCTGGCCACCAGGGCCGAGGTCAGCATGGGGAAAGTGGGGCTCTGCCGCTTTGCCGCCTCGGTCGCGCCGTTCGAGCCGTCGCGACAGGCGTTGTACCGCGTTCCCTTTGTGGCCGATGACAGCGCCGAATATCTGTTCGAACCGGTGATGATGGACAAGACGGTGTCGGTTCCGCTGTACGACACGCTGGAAGATGGCAGCCAGGAAGTCGTCGGATCGGAAGAAAGGACCGTGCAGGTCAGAACCAAGCTTGATTTCGACGAATTCGTCGTCGCCATGTGGGCGAAAGGCATTCGCTATGGTCTGAAGGAGGACGTGGTGCGCGCCGCGATGACCGATAGCCGTTTCGCCCGCATCGCCATCGCACAGGCCCTACCGGTCACGCCGGGGACGGATGCCGACCTGCTGGAGATCGGCAGCAAATTGCATCGCGACGATGCCCCGCTCAAGCTGCCCAACGGCGCCATCGATCTGCGCCACTTCGGTAATCGCTTCCCTCAGGTCAAAGCGGGCGAACGGCTGATGCAAAAAATCCCTTGCGTGCAAGGCAAGCCCGGCTTCAGCCTCATGGCGCGGCCCACCACGCCGCCGGCCCCGGAAGACTTCGATTTGGCGCCGCTGGCCGGAGAGGGCACGACCATCGCCAAATCCGATGCCGGCGAATTCCTGGTTGCCCGCATCGACGGCTTCCTCAATATCGATACCGCCAGCAGCCGTATCTCCGTCACCGAAAAGATCATCAACTACTCCGGCGTCAGCTTGCGCACCACCGGCGATATCGCGCTGCAGGGCGATCACTTCGAAGAACACGGCGAGGTGCAGGAAAAGCGGGTGGTCAAGGGCAAGAACATCACGGTGATGGCCGATGTCTTCGGCGAGGTGATCTCGCAAGGAGGCGTCATCCATCTCAAGCAGAACCTGGTCGGCGGCGCCGCCACCAACGACGACGGCGACATCATCATCGATGGATTGACCAGCAATGCCACGCTTGTCGCCAAAAAAGGCCGCATCGTGCTTTCCCGGGTCGAGAATAGCGTGATCATCGGCCAATCGGTGGAAATCGACAGCGCCGTCAACAGTTGTGTTCTGGCCGACTCTGTGGCGATCCGCACGGCATTGGGCTGCCAGATCGCCGGCAAACAGATCCATCTCGAACAGGCCGATGCCCGACGCCATACCCCAACGACGGTATCGATCATGTTGCCGGACTTGGTGATGCTCAAAGTCCGCATTAACGAGATGCGCCTGCGCACCAGCGAAATCACCGGCGAAATCGACGCGTTGCGCGCCCAGTACGATGCCTTGGTGGCAGATACGGAAGTGCGCAACTACCTGGCCATCGCCGGCAAGGTCCAACGCAAGGAACTGACGCTGAATGCGGCGCAGAAAAGCAGTTTATTGGCGATAAAACAGCGTATCGCGCCAAGTTTGACCGCCGCCGCCGCCACCAACCAACAGATCCAAGCGCTGATCGCCGAACAGAAGGATCTGATTCAGCGCGCCACCGGCATCCGCGAACAGGGTGCGCGCGCCATGGCGACGGTGTCTTGCCTCATCGATCAACCGAGCGACGACATCCACATTCGCAAGCTTTACGCGCAAGCGGCGGTATTGTTTGAGCTTCCGCCGCGCGATCTGCGCCAGATGCTGAGCGAGCAAGGCCAGCCCGAGGAAAGACTGCCCGTGAGCGGCGAACCGTTCAGTTGGCGCCCCCAGTGAGGTGAGGACCGGCTTCGGCCTGGTGGATGTTGCTTCACGATGATTTATCCTTATGACATGGCGTCTGCGGTACGATGCCCATCTCAGACAAGGATCATCATGACGACACCTCTTTCGCGGTTATGCGCCGCAGCGCTGCTGCTCTTCACCTTTGGCGCGGCCATGGCGGAGGAACCCGCCACGCAGCCGGAAACGCTGCTAGCCATTCCCCGTACCCAATTCAAACCCGCCAAAGACCATCCGGGACGCTATTACTACATCAAACCCGGCGCCGACCTGCTGCAATACAATCAAATCATGGTGGCCCCGCTCGTCGTATTGACCAACGACGAGGGAAAACAATGGCGCGCGCTGGTCAGTGACGAAAACAGCCAAGCCGGACAACTGTTTCAACAAACCATCAGCAAGGCGCTACGGGATAAAGGTCTCGCGGTCACCGACCAGGCTGGCCCGGGCGTGGCGGTCTTGCGCGTCGCGGTGACGCACATCGAGCAAAAGCCGGAAGGATTTGTCGTCTCCGACGTGCTGCCGATCAAGATGGTGTTCAACTTGGCGCGCCGGGCCGGGGGGCTTGAGAAATACATCGTGAAGATTGCCACGATGGGCCAATTGAACGACAGTCAAAGCGGCGAACTGGTGGCTGGCAGCCTGGGATTGCGGGAACACGCCAAGAGCGGCGTCGCGCCGGCGTCGATGACTGATTTCCAGCAATGGCTCGATAGTTGGAGCGAGGATGTCGCCGAACAGGTCGCGGGCGCCCTGCCCGCGGCGCACCAATCGACGACGCCCTAAGGACCCTTGAACATACACGTGCATTGCCTACGGCGGATGCACGCTACGCAAAGCAAAAAGCCCAGACCTTGTGGTCTGGGCTTTCGTATGGGGCGTCTGGCGGTGTCCTACTTTCACACGGCGAATGCCGCACTATCATCGGCGCTAAGGCGTTTCACGGTCCTGTTCGGGATGGGAAGGCGTGGGACCACCTC